>JAMCPX010000029.1 GCA_023382265.1 Deltaproteobacteria bacterium
TGATATTACTCCGCAAGAGATTCATGAGATAATTCAGAATCATCTTGAAGATATTACCGTATTTCTTCAAGCAATAAGAGAGCTCCTTAAACACCCTGAAAAATTCAATCTGTCGCTTGAATAGCAGCTCCTGATATGAAGGGACGGGGTAATGTGTTTTTATATGCGGCGTGTGTAAGAATCATTCATGATGAATTATCTGGGAATACGGTATATTTAAAGTTCCCTTCTTAATCTAAGAGAGGTAAAGCCGGACTTTATGAAATGAAAACTATAAACCCCGTCAGAGAACTTCGATATCAAACAATAAAGATAATGATAGCCGTCAATTGTGGTCAGCCATGAAATCGATATATGACCGTTTAAAATCGCTGGCTTTCTCTAACGGGGTAAAACTATTATTGGCCTGTGCGGTTGTTTTTGCTATTAGCTATTTTTATCTTTTATATTACCGTAACGCTTTCTACGACCTGACCGCCGACGAAGGGTACATCATTTATGGAGCCAAGAGGGTACTGGACGGGCAGATCCTCTATAAAGATTTCTTTCAATTCTATCCTCCCGGTGATTTCTACCTACTTGCCTTTGTGTTTAAGCTCTTTGGATACAGCTTTATCATTGCCAGGGAAACTGCCGTGGTAATTGACAGCCTTATAAATACTCTTCTTTTCTATCTTAGTTATAAAGCGATAAAATCATGGTACGCAATCTTATCACCACTTTTTTTCCTTATTCTGGGATATCCAAATTGGATGCAATATAGCCACTATTGGTCGAGCATGCTGTTTCTATTTATATCGCTTGCCTTTTTTCTGAATTATCTCGAACAAAATAAGATCACCTATCTCTACTTGACCGGCATCTTTACAGGCATAACAGGTCTGTTCCTTCAGACGCCGGCCGTGTATGCTATTTTATTAATATTGCCGGTTTTGATTTTGGAGAAAAGAAAAGAACAAGGCTTTGGTAAAAAAGTCTTCTTATTTTTAATGGGTATTGGCGTTCCATTGATTATTGTATTTGGGTATTTTGTATGGCAAGGGGCTTTCTTTGATTTTATAAAAGAACAATATACTATGAGTAAGGTATATTCGGAAACACAAACATTTAATCCGATAGTGCTCTATTTTCAGCACGTTAACGAGTTTAGTGTCATTTTTATGCTCTATACAAGTATAGCAATTCTCTCCGGTGTTGCTTTAATCTTTTTCAGGAAGAAGCTCTCAAATCCAGTAAAAATAATCCTTATAGGCAATATCGTTCTGTTTTTTACCAGCAGCAGCCGAATGGACTTTGAGCATATACTCGTAAATTCAGCAATCGTATTCATTGTGGTTCTTATTCCTGTAAAATGGTTTTTGGACTATCTGAGAAATAAATATAATTGGGCATTTAAAGGCGCAATTATTGTATGGACCGTCACAGCTGTTATTCTTATTCTCTGGGGCGTTATTTCAATGAAAACAAACATCCACGCTATAGAGGCAAGTGCTTATCAGATTAATTTTAATGGTACACAGGTATGGACATTTAATGAGAAAGAGGCATATGAAATCAATGAGTTTTTTCCGCAGGTAGAAAAGATATTGAATGGGGATAAAAATGTGTTTGTGTATCCTTATGGCCCGCTGATTTATGTCTTAATGAATTTCAACAATCCCCTATATTTCGACTATGCACCTGTTTATGTTAATAACAATAATTTAATCAATACATTTGCTATGCCAATAATACAATTGTTAAAAGCAGATAACATTAAGTATATAATTTACTGTGGTTGGCCAAAAGATTATGTTAATGCAGTATTAGCATTAGAAAATAGACAGTACCATATAAACGCACTTGATATATTTATCAGGGCACATTATTCCCCGGTATTAAGAGTAAACGACTTAATTCTTTATAAGAAGCGTTCATGACGGACGAACGGGGGAGGTCTATTCATGAGAAATACCGTAATAAAGTATTGAAGGATGACCAGCTCAAACGCATGTGCAAAAGAGGGCAAAGCATTGGATGATGGCGTTAAGGGTCCTCGTAACCAGTGGATTCATTTATTGTGCAACGATAATAAAAGAATCCACCCCTTAATCATATTGCTGTTATTTTTCTTTCTAGCGGCTGTGTTGACCTACCCGCTCTGTTTTATGATTAACGGTAGGTATATACCTTCTTTCCATCATTCTTATCTTATTGACCCTTTGCTGAACGTATATATTCTCGGATGGAATATACATAAAATCTTATCTTTAAATTTACATCACTATTTTGATGCAAATATCTTTTATCCTTATAGATATACGCTTGCCTATTCTGAAAACCTTATCACCACTGCTTTGCTGTTCGCATTGCCTGTTTACTTGATCACAAAAAATATTATTATCGCATACAATATCACCATGTTTGCCGGTTTTGTGCTCTCAGGCTGGTTTATGTATATACTCACAGAACATTTGACGAAAAAAACTGTACCTGCGGTATTGGCCGGCATACTGTTCTCGTTTTCTTCATTCAGGTTTGCATACCTCGGTAATATTCAGATGATCACTGCCATGTGGATTCCGCTGACCATCCTTTATATCCACAAATATTTTGAAACCCACAAATACAGTTATATTGCATTTGCCTCTCTTTTCTTTGTCCTCAATGCGGGAGCATGTGCTTATTACATGATATTTCTGTCTATATGGGTGTTTTGTATGTTCTTCTTTTTTGGTCTGGCCGAGGTAAGAGCTATAAAGAAAACAATGATGGGGTTTTTGATATTCGTGTTTTTAAGTTCATTAGGCACCTTTCCTATTTATTATCCTTATTTGAAATTACAAGGATTGATGGAACTGCAAAGGTCTTTGCTATCTGTTAATAGTTATGCTGCTCCTATAAATATTCTCTCAGGTGGAATTATTATTCCTTTATCCCTTATGATGAATTTCGTAAAAAAAAACGGCATGGGCTGGGGCACAGAGAATAAAAAAAATCTATTGTTTTATACGATAATGGCGTATTTGTTTATTCTGCTAAGTATTGGACCGTACCTCCTTTTAAAGAATAATTTGTTTAATCCTATTTACATATTATTGTACAAATACATGCCGGGTTTTAATGTAATAAGAAATCCTGGCAAGTTTTGGACGATGATTTATTTAGCAGGGGGTATGCTGTTTGCTTATGCATTAACATTAAAAAATAAACCTTTATCAATCCTTATTATTATTATTATCATTATGCGGAGCATAAACATGCCTATACATATGACTTCCTTACCGGACAACGGAAAGGTGCCTGCTGTGTATGCATGGCTTAAAAAGCAGAAGGGTGAATTTGCAATAACAGAAATGCCGCTGACTGTGTTAACCAATCACGATGATTGCGCAGCAGCATGGTCATCGCTTTACAGTCAAGGTGACTACACTGTAGTATTTAAACAACCATTATCTTTAAGCTTTTTATTCTATGGACTAAAGGAACACGAAAGAGAGTATTATAGCCTGTATCATTTTAAAAAGTTGTTCAATGGTTATAGCGGATATTGGTCTAATTTATATTTGGCTTCACTGAGGTTTACCCCCACAGAGCAGCTTGCATTATTCAAAGCTATAGACATCAAATATATCATTGTCCACAAGGATGAATTTCAGGATCAACAGACGCTTGCCAATCTGGTATATCTCTTGAACACCAGTGATGTCGCTTTATTTAAGAAGGTCTATGATTCTCAAAATACATTGGTATACGAGATACTCGATCGGAATGAAGCCTTTGATCCGGATAAGACTTATTTAAAGGATTACGCATTTCAAATATTCTTTAAAAGAGAACATACTCAATCAGGCTCAGTGGCAATTATGCCATACATAGAAAACAGAGGAGACAGACCTGCGGTATTTCTATATGAAAATCACCTTACACTTGAAACGCTGTCTGTGGACAACAAGGTTATTCAGAAGACAAAGCTTGATTATATACCTTTTTCAGCTCCATTCTTATTGCCCGGTGACTCAGCACCATTTGTGTTTACCGTAGCATCTTCGCAAAGTGTACTTTTCACTCCAAATGTATATAAGATTAGATTTATTCAGGATGGCACAATCATTTGGGAGTCTTTGAGAAATAAACTTGTCGTAGAATAGTAACTATAAGAGTTCAATGGAATTATATTGTAGTGTCGTTCGTCAGACGTTGCCGCTTTCGGCTGTGATACATCATTCTATACTCATGGGAGACAGTCATAATCGCTTACGGACGTATATAGTATAAGAAGGTACTGCTTGCTTGAATACATAATGGGTGATTATCCACTGTAATATTATATTTTGGGCAGTATCGAATACACATGAATTTATATTTCTATAAGGTTGATATTTTAACAGTGTTAAATAATTATCTAATATAACATAATGAGGTTTTGACTTCTCAAGCTGTCTGATCACAATCTCTGCTTGTGCTTTTGTGTTATAACAAGGAGTATAAGTATTCAGCATAGTAGGATTTTCAGCACCCGATAGAAAATAGAACATGGGAGACCAATAAAGAATAAAAACTTTTTTGGGAAAATGTCCATCAAATACCTCTACTAAGGATAATACGTCGGGTTCAATCTTTTGCATGGGAGATTTATTAGGCAATTGAGGGAAAGCAATCATTCCTGCAAACATTTGTTTCTTAACACAATATGAAGAATGTATAAAATTATCTGTTCCCCGGTAATATCTTGCCGACTCGTATACGGTCACTAAAGACAAAAGAAATAAACAAGTAAATAATATTCCCTTTGATAATCTTCTGTTTGTAAGATAATTTTCTATCAGTATAATAATAAACAATATGTCCAGAGGTAAATAAAAGATAAAGAGATTTCCTGTTGGATTTATCATCGTACTTGCAAAACCAGCTATTAAAATTACGGTTACGGTCATAATTGTTGTATCATCTCTATGGGGCGTTTTTATTGGATTAATATCCTTTATAAGGAATGCAATGCCCGTAAGCATCACTATAAAAACAAATATATAATCTGCAAAAATATGTATCAAAATAAGTTCAACAGATTTAAACATTACGGGGTAATAAATAATTTGTTTTATGTAGGAAGCATTGTTTGTCATTGTATAATGTCCCCATGGCCATATAAAAAGATCATAGAGCATTGGGTTTAATGCACCTGCCAAATAAAATAAGACAAATACAAACAATACAGGAACAAAAAAACCCATGCTCAGATAACCAAAAGATTTGGCAGCATCTTTTAATGAACCGTCTCTGTATCTGAAATACCAGGCAATAAATATAACCAGCATACCATAGAGAGCTAATCCTGTACTCTGCATGGTCAGAAATACAAAAGCCGTGGCGATCCCAGGGATTATCCATTTAACGTTGATACGATGATCATCCAGCGTGCATTTTATTGTTAAAAACAGAGTAAGGATAATGCCGTCAAGTGCAAACCAGTGATGACTCACAGAAAAATAACGAGATGAGTATCCGATCATTATCACGGAAGGTATAAACATCATGAATTTATTTTTTATGATACGCAATGACGTAAACCACAGAATTACAACTGCTAATCCGTTCGCTATTACAATAGTTAGCCGTGCGACCTTCAGGCTGGTACCAAAAAACCAATACGCTATGGCAACTATATAATCAGTAAAGGGAGTTACTATATCAAAGAAGTCCCTGTATAATACCTGACCATCCAGTATCCTCTTCGCTCCGTATATTGCTATACCTTCATCCCAATTCGACCCGTTCCCCAAATATGATATTAAATGAAAAGGTAAATAAATTGTTAACACAAAAAGTAAAAAAGCTACAAGATAGGGCATCAATCTTTTGTATTCATATTTGCCTGAGTTCAAGTATGCCTCCTTTTGATTTATATTATTGCGTAAGACGCTGTACAATTCAAGTGTATGAACAATAAGGCACATATCTTATATATGTATGATTTTTGTACTGAGAGCGTTTTCATGATCGAATTAACCATATCATGCATACAGATACCCGAGGGCTTGCAGACTGGGTCAAAATAGCTTGAGACAGAATAATAGAAGGGAATTGGCCGATGAGTCTCCACTGTTAACAGACCATTTTAGAGCTTCACAGCAAGTTTTATCTTAATTCATATATGTAGTAGAAATCATCGATTTTTCGCGATATTTTATAATTATGGCTTATATAATTCAATAATGGATCATTCTTTATATTGAATACTTCCGGATTTACATTGCGCCAGCGTGCTTGTTTTAAGTCATTAAGATAACCATCAATAATTACAAGCTTTGGCTTGAAATATTCTAATTGTTCGATGACTTTATTGGCTTGAGCCCTTGTATTATAAACGGGAGTGTAGGTGTTCAGCACAGTAGGATTGTTGGTCCCGGTAATAAAATATATTGACGGAGACCAGAAGAGAATGAATGAATAGCGCGGAAATTTAATTTTCAAGAGAGAATCAATACTATCGGCACTCGTGTCAGGCAGAATAATTTTACCAGCTGCAGTTTTAACTTCTATAGAAGGCATATCAGATATTACATAATTATAAGTCTTTTGATACCAGTTATAGGATAACGCAACTGTGCCTATCAGGTAACATAGACTAATTGTTTTTAGAATATATCCGGCGAAGCCTCTATCGCTATGCTGTACAATAAAAAATACTAAGACTAAGAAGAATGGAAAGTAAAGGAGAAGCCTCAAACTGGAAGGATTGATATATTCACTAATAAATAATGTTGATAAAATCAGTAATAAAAATAAAAACTTATCTTCGAATATTTTATTTTTCCAATACTGTTGAATAATATAAATTGCACCGACAAAAAAGAGCATAATAGGAAAATATATTATTACGCCCAATGAAACAAACAATACATCAATAATGCTTACGGGCAATCTTTTAAGGCCAATAAATTCGTAGATACTGGGAAAATGCAAAAAATGTGTAAAAGATACATTATTCGTAACAACGTAATGTCCCGCTGGCCATATAAATATATCGTATATAAAATTATGCAAGCCACCCTTTATCATAAAGAATATCAGTGTAGCAATTATGGGGAGCCAGAAGCTGAGAGAAAATAAGATGAACTCTGTTGGAAATAAATTGGGATTTGAAGGTATTTCCCTATCATAAACGGATAGGCCTTTTAATGTGGTAAAATGAATTGAAGATTTTTTCCTTTTTATGAGATTCAGTACAATGCGGATTACAAAGTATAGAGATAAAATACCGTATAATGCCAATCCCGTACTCTGTAAGAATAATAAAGTAAGTGAAGTCCCAAGTCCTGCGAGTAACCATTTTAGTGCTTTATTATTATCAAAGAGCATCAATAGAAACAAAGTTAAAGTAGCGAAAAAAATGGCAAACGCGTGATGACTGACAGCTCCATAATCTAAGTCGGAAATATAGCTGAGCATCAGCAATACAGGTGGAATATACGCGAGCTTTCTGCCCTTTATAAGTTTGCGTGATATGATTAATAACATTACCACATTCAATGAATTTGTTATAATGATAGAAAGCCGTGCAGCCTTTAGCGTTGTCCCGAATAGTTTAAATATAAGAGCAAGCAGATAATCCGTGCCAGGCGTTACTATGTCAAAAAAATCTTTATAAAGAGTCTGTCCCATAAGAATTCTTTTTGCGCCATAGAGTGCTATCCCTTCATCGACGTTTAAAAGCAATAGTAAATAATAATGTAAGGATAGAAGGATCGTTAAAATAAATAAAATGAATGCTGTGATCCAGTCTTTGTAATTTAGGCCATTTTTATTTAACATATAACCAGATATTTTCCTTAGTGCTTTTTGAATCGGTATACATAATAGTCATCATGGTATCTAAAGATAAGGTCAAATTGTTTGCCCAGAGATGTAGCATTTGCAATAGCGGAGAACATTGGAAGATTAGATTCAACCCATTTCTTGTTCAGTATGACGAATTTAATCCTATGCTCCTGCATAACATGTATTAATTCAAATAGGTTGCTAAACCACATATCTGGGAATAGCACCCAGAAATCTTTATCAAAAAGATATTGCGTGGGTCCAAGGGAATAATAAGGCATATAAAATCTAATGTTATTTAATAATTTATATTTTCTTAAATCTTTCAGATTAATTATCCCTATCTTATCCAATTTAATTATATCATTTTTATGTTGGGCTTGAGAAAAGTCTACAAATACAGAAAATGCATCCTTAAGCTTATAAGGATCGTTAATATTATTATAGTATATGTATCCCGGTGTAGATAATACATCCAATGGGCTTATCATGCCATGTAAATTCAATGTATAGCTTAGATCTTTAGACACTTTCTTCACGATATAAAAAAATGCGACCTCGCTTATGCTGTCTTTTATGGTTCCATACCTCGGTTGATCAACATAAACTATTGAATGAGAATAGGGGTGGAATGTTTTAGGCTCTACAATTGGAGCAAACATGGTTACGTAAATAACAAGTAATATACTAAGAGGTTTGAACAGCATCTTTGGTTTAATATCAGCTAAAACAGCCCCTGCTGGTACATAAAACAGTGAGGTTAATGCAACCGGAAGATATGTCCCCTTTTCTAGATAAGCCACCATGGATATAAATACTACAAACCCTAGAATGACAATACTATTCTCAAGAACAATCTTTTTATATGGCTTTTTGAAGATAAGCAGAATTACAGCAGCGACAATATAGTACTGAAGTTTTAAACACATACTATAGATCCGAAAAACATCGACAAGATGAAGTAGAAGGGGCAGTGTATTAGAGTAGATAGATATTAAAAATGTTAAAAACACATTAGATAATTCATTTTTTAGAGATGGAAAATATATGTTCTGATTTTGTGCCATGATAACTATGTTTCCTGATTGTAAGGTGTAATTATAAAATGGATTGAGATAAACGATGGTGTTCACAATTAATTGTGGTAAGCTGCCCAATATGGTTCCCCCAATTAAATAGCCTATTATGGGTAGATACAATCTTGTGCCTTTTCCATAATGTTCTATCACTATTATTAATATGTATATTAATATAAAAACAATACTATATTGTTTTATTATTGATGCGATCCCAATGATCAGTCCTACAAAAAACCACGTTTTATTCTGCCCTGGTGCTTTTAATAAAAGATAGAAAGTCCATAGCAAAAGTGAAGCTACTAAAATGTCCTGATTCTCCCCGATAGAGCCAAAAATAATGTGCGAGTTTATGCCGACAATAAAAGCAGTCAATAAAGCCCATAAAATATTCCTAAACATGATAAAGGAGATCTTATAAACAAGATATACCAAAAGCCCGCCAGAAATTGCACAGAGGAGCTTTGCAGAAAAGAGATAATTTCTCGTGAAAATGCTTATGATGTTTAGTAGTAAGGGATAGCCAGGGCTGTAATATCCCGTAAGAATCTTTGGATTTCCAGTGAATTGTAATATCGCAGAGAACTCTGTGGGAAAAAAATCTGAACTGTTAATATACCAATCAAACTTTAGTATAAGAAAAAGATAAAACCCAAACGCTAAACAGCCAATAACTATAGGCAGCAGATTGTTTAAAGTTTTCTTGCTCATGATAAAATTATTCTCTTAATAAAACGGGGCAATTTTCTTGAACAACCTTTTTTAATAAAAAGGAATAATTTGTGGGAGTATTATTATAACAGGCATTAAGTGCCTGGTTAAACCATTTACATGCATATTCCTTTGGATACCCCTCACTTAAATATTTGCAGCCTACGATGCTGAGGGAAAATGGAATTGGTTGCAGAAAGGGAGGGGGTAATATCGTTTTCAGCTCTTCAACGGTAAAGTATTTTGAAAAGATCCCCGGTAACGTATAATTGCATAATATCTTTGCATAAGTATCATTATATTTTAATTTTAGCTTATAAATATCAACATCAGAAAAGGGCAAATTGCGTATAAGCGTTAAAGTGTATAGGAGACTCATACCGGTTTTTAACTTATAATTTTGGAACAAATATGCTGATTGCTTTAATAAATATTCTGCGTAGGCATTATCCCCTTTCTCAAGTACATCTGTAATCCCCTTATAATAATAGATAAACGGGCTGTAAGGAAAATCCTGTTCCATTATTCCTAAATACCTTTTAGACTCTTTAGCATTGCCATTTATCAGAGAGGTATTTATTATATTGGCTAAGAAGACAGGGTCTTCTTTATATGCTCTTTCAAAGCCTTTAAAACAACTTATATCATCCTTCCCTAAATGACTAAACTTTAGGGTGATCACGGAGATTGAAATTATTATGGTAAACAATGCAAGATAATATATGTACTTATAAATTACCTTCCCGCTTATTAACCTATATAGACTTATTAGTATATACCCTATAATACAGGTTAACCCTGCGAAAGGAAGTAAAAGGTAATGATCATAACCCTGTGAGGCAAGAAACATATTATATATGAACTGGGGGACATTTACTATACCACTTCCAGGAATAATATTTATTCCATACCATAACAACCAAAAACTGATGAAGGGCAGCGTACGCCTATAATGCCAGATAATAAAGAGTATAAAAAGAATAAAGAGAATGGATATAATAATCATCGGGTTTAGCCATGAAAACATGGGTAATGGCGTATAATAAGGCAACATATTAAGAGGAAGGATTTGGGTTAATGGGTATGAAAATAAACCGGCAGTATTGATTATCGCCATCTGTACGTGATTGGATATGGGCATAGGGGAAGCTTTAACTCCATAGATTAATAAAAAGTACACAATACCAGATGTTATGCTAATTATTATTCCTCCAACATACCATTTGAATGCTTTTTTGAGCTTTGAAGGGTAAAATAAGAAATCATAGAAGAAAAACATCACCGGCAATGTAATGGCAGTAGCTTTGCTCATTAAGCCCAGTATCCACAAGATAATACCTATAGTCAGTGTAGACCTCTTGTCAGTTTCGCGATACGACATATAGAGGGTAAAAGAGCTGAATATAAACATATTTGCCAGTGTCGTCTTAAGCTCGGACATTGCCATTATTGATTCTGTCTGGATAGGTGCAATAAGAAAGAATAGAGCGGATACAATTGCCATAGATTTATTTTTCATCATCTTAAGGACAATAAGATAGATAAGGAAACTATCTATTATATGTAATAATAGATTTACTACATGGAACATAGGACTATTTAATCCAAAAAACTGATATATGAGCATGTACACGGATAGATGAAGAGGTTCATATTTTAGTGTAAATGTATGAGTAAAAATGCATTCAAGATGGTTGAAACTTATACCTTTTATACATGGATTATTAACAATATAGATAGCATCATCTGGATTGGCTAAGGGCAGAAAATGTGAAACAAACACAATATTGTATATTATTAATCCAATAATTGTAAATGATAAAAATACAACGGTATTGAAGAAAAAATCCGTTTTTTCATTTATAATGAATTCTTGCTTAAATTTTTGCCACGCTTGTTTCATGTATAATATGTTTTATATACATTATTAACCATAATCAATATAATTCATGAGCGGCAATGGGTTTAATTTGCTATTACAAGGGAAGATATACCCAATTTAATCCTTTTTAAGAACATGAGCCACTATTAGATTATTTATTGTAAAGGGCATAAGAAAAAACATCAAGAGCTGCGTGACCTTTTCTCAATAGTTCGGTTAATGAAGAGACTTTACTAAGATGTTTCCATATATATGTTGGACGCAGATAAAAACGTTTGTGTGCAAGTTTTGTAAGGCTCTGAGCTTCTTCATACGATAAAGGATTCTCCCAGTAAGCTATGTAGGGTAGAGGACTTGGTCGTGTGGCAAAATCCATATAAAAATCATTGGCAATACCGCCACTTTTTATTGCATTGGTGTATAGCTCTGTTCCTGGTAAAAGAACCATATACATGAATTGTGCGTAATCTGGATCAATCTCTATGGCAAAATCTATTGTACGCAATGATGTTTCCTTTGGTCTTCCTGGTATACCAAGTATAAAATAAGTAACTACCTCAATGCCGGCGTCTTTTGTAAGCCTAACTGCATTACGTACCATGTCTGTGGTTATACCCTTTTTTAAATATTTTAAAGTTTCATCGTCTCCAACTTCCAATCCAAAATTAATTCTACGGCATCCTGCATGATATAATTGTTGAAGCATTTTAAGATTAATCTTATCTACCCTTGCCCGTATACTAAAGTTTACAGGAGACCCATTGCTTATAAGTCTTTGACAGATGTCTCCCACTCGTTCCTCACTGAAATTAAAGTTATCATCATAGAAGTTAATTTCCTTATATCCAATTTCAGCGCATTCAGATATTTCATCCACAACATTATCAGGAGATCTTGCTCTAATTGAACGAAAGGGAACATCACAAAAGGTGCATTTGAATTTACATCCTCTACTTGAAATCATTGTGGTCGAGAACGCACTTGTATCAGAAACAAATTTATAAGCCTTTTTAGGTACAAGTTTACGTGCAGGGAATGGAAGGGTGTCGAGATTCTCTATTAATGACCTCGGTGGCGTAACTAATAATGTGCCATTATGATTTAGATATATTCCAGGGATCTGTTCAAGGGACATGCCCTTTGCAAGAGCTTCAACAAGTTCTGTCATTACTTCTTCGCCTTCTCCGGGAACAACAGCATCTATATAAGGCAACATAGCTGTTTGAGCAGGGTATATAAATGCGTGCGGTCCTCCTATAACTACAAAAACATCTGGATTCACCTGTTTTGCCCTATGGGCTATTTCAAGTGTATCAAGAAGCGTTAAAGTGTAGGTACTGATGCCAACTATGTCTGGCTTGTATTTGCGGATCCTTTCTTCAATAGCATCATAAGAAAGGTTTTCAAGAGTAGCATCGAGCATAGCTACTTCATGATCAGTGGTGTAAGTTGTCAGATAACTGGCAATGTAAAGTAATCCTAACGGAGGTAAACGAGTTGTAAAATCTGCATGCCTCATGTAGTTTGGTGGATCTACAAACATCAATTGCCGATCTGTTGGATTTATTAATAGAATTTTCATTGTTTATTATAATCTAAAAAGCATTTATAGGAGTGGTATTATTACACATAAAATCATTTGATTGAAAAAAATATATATCTGAATACTCTAAGGGCGCGAATTAATAGATCATTCCACATCGATTTAGTTTTAAGAATTAGTAATATTCTGGCTGGATTTAAATAAAACCTGGCATATGCCCAATGATATAATCTAAAGAATTCTTTGTCTGGTACATTTGATCCGTTGAATGGTACACCATGGAAATCAAAATTAGTGGAATTTAGTTCCTCAATTGATTTTCCAGAAATTTCAAACTGTCTTAGTATTTCAGTTCCAGGGAATGGAGTAGCAATTAGAAAGATGGCCACTTGAAGCTTAAGTTTACAGGCAAAATTAATTGTAGATTTAATTTCCTCCTTTGTCTCAGTCGGAAACCCGAATACAAAAGTACCCCTAACAAAAAGGTTTTGTGATGCGGCATAATTTATTAAACGTTCAGCCTTTTCTAAATTTATATTTTTATGGATTAGCCTTTGAAGTCTCTTAGAAGCAGTTTCAATTGCTACAGTTAATTCTGCGGTCCCTGCTTTTTTCATAAGAGAAATTGTTTCTTCATCCAATAAATCTACTCTTATACCAGTAGGAAAAGAAAGCCTTACATCCAATGCATTAGAAATAATATTCTTAAAAATATCTTTATATCGATTTCTATCAAAATTAGCAACATCGTCTATTATTTCAAAATCTCTTATCTTATATTTTTCTGTTAAAACTTTCATTTCATTAATAACATTTAATGGAGTTCTTGCTCTAAATTTTTTGTCTCTTATGTTATAACAAAATATACAATGGAAAGGGCACCCTCTCGATGTAAGTAGGGACATATATGGGCGTACTCCAATATTGCTTTGACTCGTTAGTTTCGAATATTTATCATACTCGATAAGATCCCATGAGGGAAAAGGAAGTGCATCAAGATCTACCATGTATGGTCGCTGTTGCGTTTTTATGATTCTTCCATCCTTTTTAAAGGCAATTCCTTTAATATCATCAAAGTTTCCACCCTCATTAAGTGCAGTTATAAGTTCATAAAATGTTATTTCTCCTTCATCAATTACACCAAAATCTATATAGGGACTGTCTATTATATTTTCCGTAAAGTATGAGACATGTGGTCCACCAACAATAACTGGAATTTTACTCGAGACCGACTTAATGAAATTAGCTATCTTCAAAAGGTTCTCTGCCTCCAGCGTTATAGCACTTATGCCTACAATGTCTGGTTTAAAATTGTCCATATATTTATTCACTATCTGAATCACATTGGGATAAAGCCTCGTATCTAATATTTTAATTTGAATTTTGTCACTCATTTTATAAGACAGGTATGAAGCCAAATACATAATACCTAATGGAGGTGTTACGTCTCCTCCACTCTTGACTTTGTTATTAGTAGCCTTTATTAGTAAAAGTTTAATCATTATAAATTGGCATTAGAACAATAATTTTGAGTAAAGTCAACCCTTTTTAAGTTTATGGTTATAACCAAGTTTAAATATCATCTCTAACTGCAAAATGACAATATCAGTAATATATGCTGTAATGAAGAAAGGGAGAAGAGATGATTTAACATTGAAGAATGTACTTCTTAATTTAAGAGTAGCAAGAGAGAGTTAAACCGAGGAATACTTTTTCAAAGCAGCGCAATTTATAAAAAAAGTATTAATCTTAATCACAGGCCAAAATCCCCTCTTGTGTTATCAATATAAGTTATGCTATTTTGGGAAACGCGTAATCAGAATTAACATTCAAAACGTGAAAATATTACAATGAAAATATTATTGGTTAAACCAAAGCTTAGGGTTGATAATATATTGCCTGTCCTTGGACTTGGCTATCTTGCTAATGCCATAAAAGACAAACACGAGGTGAAGATCCTTGATTGTATGAAAGAGGATTTTTCCCTTGATGATTATACGCATTACCTTAAGGATTACAAACCCGATGTGGTCGGTATTCAGTGCTTTACTTATGATATTTATATCGTAGCTGATTATCTCAAACAGACAAGGCGGATTTTGCCCGATGCCATTACCATGATCGGCGGTCCTCATCCGACAGCAATGCCTGCAGAAAGTATGGGCTTTTTTGGTATCACACTTGACTATGCCTTCAGGTCTGAAGCAGAGGAAGGTTTACCGGAGCTTCTTAAACTTATAGCGTCGAAAAGCGTTGTAAATGACAACTTATCAAAGGTTAAAAACCTGATATGGCGGAATGGTAATCAAATTGTAGCTAATCCTGTTACCTATATTGCGGATGTTGGCAAACTTGGTATGCCTGCATGGGAGCTTATGCCTCCCGACACGTATCCGAAATCTCCTTTTTCAGCATTTTACAAAAGATTTCCAGTAGCACCGATAATAACATCGCGAGGTTGTCCATATAAGTGCACTTACTGCCAGGCAAGTCTTATTTCCGGCAAGCGAATGAGGTATAGACCGGTTTCCTTGGTAGTTGAGGAAATAAGATACCTGCAAGAAAAATTCGGGGTAAAAGAGTTCCAGATTATTGATGATAATTTTACCCTCAATCGAAAATATGTAATGGATTTTTGTAACGCGATTATAAAGGACCATATAGATATAACATGGACATGCCCGAATGGTGTACGGCTCGACACACTCAATGATGAGATGATAGAGGCGATGAAATCCAGCGGCTGCTATATAATATCTGCCGGTATAGAATCGGGTTCAGACAGGATATTGAAATATGTAAAAAAGCATGAAACAACAGATATTATGATGAAAAGTGTCAGAATGATCCAAAAACATGGAATTGATGTAGTAGGATTTTTTATACTTGGTTTCCCGACAGAAACTGCGAAAGAGATGCAACAGACGATAAGATTTTCAGAAGATTTAGGTTTATTACGTGCTAATTTTCTGCTTTTTCATCCAATTCCGGGGACAGAAATATACACCATGCTGAATCATACCGGTGAGCTTGCGAATATAAACTATGATGCGAATTCCTTTGCCGAGGTCGCCTATACTCCGAAAGGTATGACAAAAGATAAATTGAAAAATATCCAACGGAAGGCATTTTTAAGTTTTTATCTCAGGCCGAAACAGTTCATAAGCCTTATGTCTAATATCAGATCGTATAATCATCTGAGCTATATTTTAAGAAGGGTGTACCGCTGGCTGATCAAATGGAAATGAAAAAAGCCCTGCTCTTAAATCCACCCGGGGATCAAAAATATCTAAGAGATTATTTCTGTAGTACCGTTTCAAAAACAGGGTATTACTGGCATCCGATAGATCTGCTGATTCAGAGTGGATTTTTATCAAAGCATTATAATGTTAAAGTAATAGATGCAATAGCTGAGGGGATAACGCAGGAACGCTCCTTGCATAGTATATCAGAGTTCAAGCCCGATGTTATATTTTCTCTGATAAGTGTACTTTCGTATGAACACGATATAGCATTTTTATCAAATATAAAAGAAGTATCACCTGATACCCATATCTTCGCTATAGGCGAACCGTTTATTGAGCAGCCCCGCCTGGCCTTAGAAAAGCATACTTTTTTAGACGGTATATTATTGAGTTTCATTCACGATGATATAACAGCATATATGAATAACAGATTTGATGAAATTAAGATGATGGCTTTTAGAAAAGATGGAAAGATCATTTTACAATATCTTGCTGGAGAACATGGTAGATTTTCAATACCTTTACCAATGCATGAACTGTTTCCATTAAAACATTATTGGATGCCGTTTATCATGCATCATCCCTTTACAAGCATACTGACAAGTTATGGATGTCCGTTTACATGCAGTTACTGCAATAGCGGTACAGATTCAATAGGGTTTCTCAATAGAAATATTGATGAAGTTATGGATGAATTGAAATATGTGAAAAGTCTTGGGATAAGGCATGTATTCATAAAAGACATGACATTTGGTATACCAAAGAGGCATGCACTGTCATTGTGCGAAGGCATCATAAAAGAAAGGCTTGATATGACCTGGCACTGCTATAGCAGGGCTGACGTTGTCGATAATGACATGCTCAAGCTTATGAAGGCCGCAGGATGCAATTTGATACAATTTGGCGTAGAGACATCAAATGAATCTACATTAACGAAATACAATAAAGGTATACCATTAAATAAAACAATTCAGGCATTTGAGCTTGCGCATAAACATGGCATATTGACCGGTGCACATTTTATCTTTGGTTTGCCCGGCGATAATCTCGATGATATGAAAAGGACAGTTGAACTAGCAAAACGTCTCAAACCTGCCTATGTATCATTGAACATAGCAACATCGCGATACGGTACTCCTCTCAGGAACAAGCTTACAGTGGACAAGGATAAGGATGAACCTATTCACGACAATATTAAAAAGTTTGTAAAAAAAGCCAATATGGATTTTTATATGAGACCATTGTATTTCGCTAATCTGCTGAGACATATAAAAACTATAACACAATTGGAATCTATTTTGAGAGAAAGCATCGGGATGGTAAAATATTTACTGAAAAATTGAACGGTGTGAGTGTTTTAACTATCAAGTAGATGTACAGTCATGTGATAAAATGTATCTTACCCTATTGGAGTAAAAGGCTGATTTTGAACCCATAAATATTGAGTTTACAAAGATCAACAAAAACCGGACAGCACAATCCTTTCTGAGCGCCCCATGATATTGTGATAAAGCTTTCTGCTGCAAGGCGGAAATAACTCTTTTTTAGTCTATACACTCTTCAATAGGTGATGTGATTTTTATGTATCACTGTTTTGTAAAGGTCTCATTATCATGGCAATTTTTGGATGAGCTGTCTGAGTTGATCTGCACCTTGCTGGTGTGGATCAAGGAGAAGGCTCTTTCCGAATGCCTTTTTTGCCTCATAGGTATTGTTTGTGTACTTTAAATAATATGCGCCAAGAAGCCTGTAGAACAGGGAATTGTCAGGGTGCTGTGCGATAATCTCTTTGGCAAGAGACAGTGCTTTGTCTGTTTCCCCGTTGTTCACATAGTATTCGGTAAGCTCATTTACGTATCCAAGCATATACGGATCGAGCAAGGCACATTTTTTCAATTCCTGCGCATAGTTCGTGTAATCTTTAACCCCCTTATAGTACAGTGCAAGCATGTGCATGTAATCTATGTTGTTCGGTTCGTATTTTAACAGCTTTTGAATGTAAAAAAGAGCCTTGTTGTATTGCCCGCCCTGAAGAGATAAAAAAGCGAATATTGAGAGGAGCCTTGTATTATAGGGATTGAGTTGTAAAGACTTTTCAGCGTATTGTGCTGCCCCTTGATAGTCCTTTTGCTGTGCAAGGGCCATAGCATACATCATATATCCAAAATAATAATCCGGCGTTTTTTTGATGGCGTCTTTCCAAAGATGTGCATCATCCCGCCATACGCCGACCCTCTGATAGTCCAGTATCCCAAACAAAACTATTATAATGCTTGCAACAGCAATGGTAAGCTTCTTAAGATCTGTATTTATGTAAAGGTATTCTATACCCATGCCGACAAGCACATAG
Organism: Deltaproteobacteria bacterium; assembly: GCA_023382265.1. Lineage (NCBI taxonomy): Bacteria > Pseudomonadati > Myxococcota > Myxococcia > Deltaproteobacteria bacterium. Next base: position 18,608 of record JAMCPX010000029.1, read on the forward strand.
ATACCGATTGATGGAACAAGCAGATACCAGTTGGTGTAGAACGGTACTACGACGATTCCGAACGCGGGGAGCATATTGATGAAGTACCATGACATCCAGAAAAAGCTCAGGTGATGCTTTTTATACGACACAACCAGCAGACATAGAGCTACGATCAATGCTGTTATGCTCAGGATAACCCGTGCTGTCAGTACGCTGCTTATGATGTCCGTTGTATAAAAGCAATTCAGTTTGAACGGAAAAATGATTTTTACCGGATAGGACGCCACACCTGCGGTGTTGACAAGGACTGCGAGCAGGTGTTGATAGGCGTTGCCGAGCTGTGTCGGGTTCGATGCATGCAGGTTGAGCTGTCCGAAGACGAATACCAGCGCCGCTACAAGCGAGAGTCCGTAAAAAGGTATCTGCTGGAAGAACGTTTTTGCCGGGTTTTTCTCGAACACGTACCACTCGAGAAGGAAAAGAACGCCTGCAATGGTCGCAACCGTTTCCTTGGTGAGCAGGGCAAACAGGAAAAGCACGACGCTGACCGCATAGTAAGATACCTTGTTCCTTTTTATAAAAGCAATATACGCAAGCAGGGAAAGAAGGACAAAGAACAGGGACTGCGTGTTCTTCAGCTCCGATACCCATGCAGCGGAGTCCGCATTTACAGGAGCGAGTAAAAACAGGATGGAAGCAATGGTTGCGCTCAGCGGGTTTGTGAGTTTTTTTACCAGTACATACACAAGCATTGTGTCCGCAATGAACAGGAATGCATTGAAAACGTGGAACCATAAGGGGTTTAAGCCGTTTATCCGGTAGATCAGCATATAGCTCATGAGCTGGAGCGGTTCGTAGACGCCATGATAATAGTAATGTGAAAATATATAGGCAATATTGGACAGGCTAATCGCTTTAATATAGGGATTGTTGATCACATAAAAATTATCGTCCCAGTTTATGAAATGAAAAAACACCACCTGATGGTATATGATAATACCAAGGATTGCTATTATGATAAACGTCAGTTTACTGTTTATGCTGTTTTTCTGTTCCATGACTCCGTTAAGCTCCCCCTATAGCTTTTTATACCTTTTATCCGGTTGTATACTCATGACACAAACATCCATATTTTTCAAATGCATTTTCCGGATTTACGGGATCATCAGGAAACCTTCCGGCACTAAATTGCCTGGGAATTTACAGAGCAAGTCTCATTTTCAAAAAATACTGGTCCCTTATGCAGATTTCAAACCATAGTTGAAGACATAAACAATACTATCATAAACATGGTGTGATCGTATGGTAAAGGAAACAATAAGCAGTCGATCGATGGTAACAGGTAGGAAAAAATCGCACTTGACTTATTCAAGGTGCAGAATATATTCTGTGATAGTATAAAGGGTTGAAAAGCCCGCAAGGGGGTTGCAGCGCGATGCGGATTTTTATGATAGCGGACGGCTGCAAATTGGTAAACTTCTAACCGGGCAAAAAGGAGGTAATGTATATGATGTTTCTTGCAGGAATAGTTCTACACTCGATATTAATTGCTTCAGGGCAAAGACCTATCGTGAAATTCCGCGTGACCGATGCGTATGTTTCGTATACGGCAAAGGAAACCAATCTCGGCTCCTCGATCAAGACGACCGTTGGACGCAATGACAAGCTTTCCCTTGATTTGAATGCCTCTCCCGGGAACACGCAGGCAAAGCTATTGATCTCGTCCTCTGGATTTAAAACCGATAGGCCGATGAGAGACTGGTCTGTAAAAACACTGTACTTGAAGGCTTCCCAGTATCCGGAAATAACCTTCGAACTCTTGAAAGTGGATGGAGAGCCGCTCTCAACGGTTCTTCGCCCTATCAACAAAAATATCGTCATAAAGACCAATCCTCAAGATACGACCGTTGATCTACTCATGCCGGAAACGGCAAATGCACCGTTAATCCTTAGCGTGGGGAAAGATGAATTTTCGGTGGAAGGTAAACTCAGGGACGATATCCTCAATGCCCTGCACAGCGATAAAGGGGAAATTCATATAAGCGGTAGGCTTACCGTAGCCGGCGGGTCAAAAGACTTTGACACTGCGGTGTCTTTCAAGCAGACAGGACCTGCTACATTCGCATTGTACACACTCATCGACGCCCAATTTACCGATTTCGGCATGACGGCGCCAAATCTCGCATGGTTTATTACCGTACATAACAAGATAGCTCTTGAGGGGCATGCTGTAATCGAGGTTTTGAAATAAATTTTCAGGTAGTTCTAAAACAGGGGCGTTTGCATACACTATCTGTTATTGCAAATGCCTCTGTCGAATACCGAAGATCACACTCGCTATGTTGACCAATTTCTTGAGCACTGCGTCATTGCGGGCGTTGAGACACAGCAAAGCAGGCTTAACCCGAAAAATGCAATGAGGAGGTTTCCTTATTCGCTCAATCCCGCGATCCACCTGATATCTATACATTTCCATATAGAAACGAGATTTCGGTCCTCTGTATGTTTATATGCCATTACCCGGTATGGTTTCCTCATCGGATTTCCGAAGAATACCTTTATCTGACGCGGGATTATAGCTCATTGCATAAACCTCCTTATTTTCCAATCGCATTTTTCGGGTTAAGCAATCCTTCCGTATACTTGTAGATTGCTTCGTCTTTTCATTCCTCGCAAAGCCAGAGCGGGGTTTTTTCAACAAGATTATTAAGTTTAATTGCAACAATTACAAAGTCTTGACAATAAGTTGCAGACATGTAATTGCATTGAGAGGATAGAGATATCATGGCGTTAAACAATACAGTATTAAATTTTCCCGAGAAATTACCAATAGCAGGGGAGTGGACATTCGCAGACCTACTTGCGGATACACGTGTGAAAGAGCGCTGGGAAAAAGTCAGGAAATACTTTTTTTTGAGGGAATCAACCTATGATATGGCGACAAGGTGCAACATGCGATGCGATGGCTGTTACTATTTCAACGGCGAAAAACAATTTACCCATGAAAATGTTGATCCAATGGCATGGCGTGACCTTTTTCGCGAGGAAAAAACAAGAGGTATAACATTCGTGGTCCTCGCAGGTGCAGAACCATCACTCGTACCCGATCTGCTTCATGCATGCTATGAAGAGATTCCCCTGGGGTGTATAGCCACAAACGGGCTAAAGCGTATTCCTGAGTCAGTCGGATATAAGGTTCATATTTCGGTTTGGGGCAACGACGAGACCAGTTTCAGAATCCGAAAGGCTAAAAATCTGCTTCAGAAACAGATTGATAATTATGCAGGGGACCCTCGTGCCGTATTTGTCTATACGTTTTGCAGGGACAACATCAATGAAGCTTATGATGTTGTGAAGATGCTTGCATCGAATAAATGCAAAGTCACCTTCAATATGTTTTCAGCACCATTGAATTATACAGGCACTCTGTCGCACACACAAGAATCTCTGGATAAAACCCGGGAGGTCATACTCGATCTCATGGAGCGCTATCCCGAGTCGATACTGTTTTCGCACTATAGTGCCGTTGCGCACACCCATAAGAACAGCCTGTATCAGTTGTATTCATGCCCGTAT
>JAMCPX010000030.1 GCA_023382265.1 Deltaproteobacteria bacterium
ACAGTGTTCTCCATTTTTCAAACACGATATCCATGTTATACGGAACAGCAAAGTTCCGTTATTCTATTGTAAACTGTATATTAACCCTTCTATTGATGGCCCTTGCACCTGAGGTTGTGTTTGGTTCTACAGGCTGCGCCTCACCATAACCTTTTGCCTTTAATCGGTCAGGGTTTATTCCATGCTGGATAAGGTATTTCATGACGGAATCCGCCCTTGACACGGAGAGTTTTTCATTAAACGCAGCGGTACCCGTATTATCCGTGTTCCCTTCTATTACTATGTGAATGGAAGGGTTTTCCTTTAACAGGGTTACCAGGTCATTTAGTATCGGATAGAAGACCGGTAATATTTCTGCGCTGCCCGTTTCAAAGTGAATGGATTGAGCCCTTATCGTTATCCGGCTTATCGCCTTTTCAAGTACCGGAGACGGTTTGTTCTCCGTTACAGCAGCTGCCTGTGGTGCGGCTGCCAGGTTTTGTTCAAGCGTAAAACTGGTAACGGTTTTCTCGTTGTTCCTCACCTCCACATTGATCGTCTGGCTTGTAAAGCCCTGTGCAGAGGCTGTAACTTCGTAGTTACCCGGAGGCAGCTTGGCAGAATAAATGCCGGTTACAGGCTCTGTCCCTACAGGCGGTATTGCCATATTGTTGAATGATATGACCGCTGCAAGCGGGTTACCCGCGGTATCGGAGACCGTACCTGTGAGTCCTACGAATTGTGGTGCTTTTCTCCGCGTAACGGCATTCTCGCCGGGCAGTATTGTATAACTTGCACCTATAACGGCAGTCCACAATGGTATACCCCTCACGTTCCTTGTTACACCGGACGAGCCGGGAACATTTACCGGCTCTACCTTTGTAAGCCCTATCTCTGCCGCAAGGTCTATCGTGAGCCTTTTGACCGGGGTAAACCTTACACCGGGAATTATGAATTGAGGAGACTGATCATAATGAAGAGATGGCCCGGAACCGCCGGTGTTTATCACTTGATTTGTGTAATATTGGATAAACGGCGTTATAAGAGCGAGCGGAATCTCAAGCCCGGCAGCACCAAGTACCTGGTTACTGTGGTATACTCCAAGAGCGTATTCTATTTCATTGTATGGAAATCCGGCAGCGTATAAATCGGAAGCGGTCGTATAAGGACCTATCGTGTAGTTTGGTGCGGGCATTAGATATCTTGAATTGTCCCACTTATACCCTAAATTAAGATCGAACACTATGGGCACGTTCTTTATGACATCAAGCTCTTTTGTCCCCAGTATCCTTGCACCAAAATTAGTCGCATTTAACTTATACCCAAATACACCGCTGTTTGTGTGTAATTGTGCAAAAGCATCGATACCTATAAAAAAACCGTCCGATAACGGATGGCTTACCTTAAAACCGCCTGTCAAATCCCCGAACATCTGGTATATGTTGTCCTTGCCGTTTGAACCGTTTACTATCGTATGTGCAAAGTTTGATTCGTTCAGGTATACCTCAAGCCAGTTTGTTGCACCATAAGTTGCATTCACATTTCCCTCAAACCTCTCGTTTACATCGCCCGCTGTGTTGAGCAGATCTTTGGAATAAAAATATAACCCATTTACTCCAAGCATTATGGCTCCCGCAGGAAGACTCTCGGCCGAAACGACATTGATGATCCCTGTCTCACCGTTAATGGCAGGACCAGCCGGTGATGCAGCATCCGCAGTCACCGTGATGAGAAAAATTGCAGTGCATATTATTAATCCGAAAAATACAAGGAAACTTCGCTCAAACAAACCAGCAGCCGTTTCTTTAAATATCGTTTTTATTGCCTCTCTAACCTTCATGCCCTTTATAATTGTGTTCATGTCTTTGTTTATCTCCTGTATAAGTTTTAATCCATAATCAATCGTAACGTACTGCATGATGTTAGAATCCCTTTTTATAAAAAGCAAGAAAATCTGGTTTTGTGGAATCCTTCTTTTTGAAGATTTTTATGGCATTTATAAAAAATTTATTATACCATTTTTCAAGAAAACTGGTTTGAGCTGAATTATGATCCGTAAAACTTGCTCATACAGTTTTCGAATAGTACATATTGCACGCAGGACAACCAACGAATCATATCTTTCTGCTTGCAACTATCTATTAATTAGTATAATAAGCTATAAATTATGACGAGGGAAGAACTGATAAAAATCATATCAGAGAACAAGGGGAAAGTGGTAGAGCTTTCTAATGTAAACCTTTCCGGCGAACATCTCAAAGGCCTCGATTTAACAGGGATAAAGTTAAGGAATTCCGATCTGTCCGGTATGGATCTGTCTGAGGCAATACTTGACAACGCCGATCTGTCATTTTGTATCATGAAAGAGACAAAACTCATTAATACTTCAATTAAAAACTCCAACATGCAGGGTACAAACCTTACAAAGATTGATGCGAGGGATGCTGATTTCTCAAACGCAAACCTGCAGGAAGTAAATATGACATCGGCAACAATAGAGAATGCCAATTTTACAGGTTGCATTATGATAAAAGCAAATCTAACGGGTGTAAATGCAAAAGAAGCTACTTTTGATACTGTCAGAGCGAATGGAATAAACTTGACAGGTGCACTTCTTTACAGGGCAAGTTTTGTCAATTCGAATATGGAATATGCGAATTTATCAGAGACAGACCTGCGAGGAGCAGATCTCTCTGGAGCTACTTTAAAAGGAGTGAATATAAAGAAGTCTCTATTAACCGAGGTATCACTGAGAAAGATATTCATGCCCTCAACGGATTTAAGAGATGTAAACCTGTCAGGATTGGATCTGTCGGAGGCTGTTATTACTTCTGCACAGATGAGTAATGTAAAACTCATAGATGTCAATTTAAGAGGTGCTAACCTGGAGGGCTCACAGCTTGATTTTGCACAGCTTTCTGGGGCAATACTTGATTATGCAAAACTCGATAAAGCGGCATTTAACGGTGCAACACTTGAACGGGCGAGCATGCAGAATGCCTCTTGCATAAATACAAACTTTTCTGCTGCAAACATGAAAGGTACAATAATCACGCATGCCATCATGTCAAGAGCGAATCTGAAGGAGGCTAATCTTTCAGGCGCTGTAATAACCCACTCTAACCTCTCTTATGCCGATCTTACAGGTGCCAATCTAAGTAACTCGGATTTAAGGGAATCCAATATAGAGGGTGCAATGCTTCATAATACCATACTTACCAATGCACAGATCTCAAGCAGAATAGCCAAGTCTGTATGCTTGTGGTGCGGCTATAAACAGGAGACGAAGGATATATGCGAACATTGCGGTAAAACGATTAATATCCCCGGGCCCGTTGTAAAAACAATAGCCCTTTTTGTCATACTCCCCATAATAAGCCTCATTTCAGGTCCTCTGATCTTTGTTATAAATGGTTTTCAAGCTTTTAATATAAACCTGATACCTTTGAAAATGGGTGCTTTGATGTTCCAGGTAGGTATAGTCTTAACTTTACTGAATTTGATAGCCTCGCTGATAATGATAGCGATCTTGTGGCATAAACCTTTGATAGAAGGCACAGGATATATAAAGGGATCTATTTCAATAGCACTTATAAGTATCTTAGCTTACATGATTATACTGATATAGCCGTGCCTTATGCCCTCTTTGTTTTACAAATACAAAGGCAGCCATTATGAAGAGATCCATGTGATAGAGCATGATGTTTTAAGTGTAGGCAGGCTTCCTTCGAATGATCTTTCTCTTAAGGAGCCAAGCGTATCAAGAAACCATTTCATAATAAAAAAACAATCGGACGGTTATTATATATATGACAACGGCAGCTCAAATGGGACATTCCTTAATGATGTAAAGATTATAATGCCTGTTAGATTAATGCATAACGACAGGATTGCAGCGGGTACGGTTTCAATAATATTTAAGGAAGACAATCTTACAACGGTTAAAGAGATCAATGAACAGGAACTGGAATATGTTGCAAAATCACCGTCTATATTAAGCAGCGCATACCTTAATGTTATATATTCGGTTGCAAGAGAACTCATATACCCGCAGGAAAATTCCATATTCTATGACATGACTATAAAAATGTTATGCAATGCCGTTAAGGGGGAATACGGAGGTATACTGATAATTGATGATAAAACCGGAGAACTGTGTCTTATAGCTTCAAACAAGGAAAATGGACCAGGCGTGGCCGGTATAAGTTCATCTGTAATTGATAGGGCGGTAAAAAACCGCGCGGCTGTCCTTGTAAAGAATGCGGGTATGGATAACAGATTCCTGAAGGACCGTACGATCTACAGTATGGGTATTTCTTCAGCACTATGTGCACCCATATGGGAAAAAGATCACACATACGGAGCATTGTATATTGATCGCAGAGCGGATCCTTCGGCATTTAGTGAAGAACATTTAGACCTTATAACGATAGTATCAAACCTGTTGGCGCTCAATATAGCCCATGAGAAGCTCATCAACAAGCTTGCCGATGAGAAGAGTGTATCGGAACAATTGAAACGTTTCGTTCCGATCGAGGCCGTATCAAACTTACTTGAAGTAATAAAAAATAACCCGTCTGCCTTATGGGATGTTAATGAAATTGATTCAGCCACCGTGATGTTTGCGGATATTGTTGGCTTTACCACATTAACGGAAAAAACAAAACCCCGAGAGATTGCACGAATTCTACGATCGTTTTTTGATAAGTCCACGAATATTGTTCTTAGTAACGGCGGCTCTATAAATAAGTTTCTCGGCGACGGCTTTATGGCAGTATTTGGCGCGCCAGTATTACATTCAGATGATCCCGATAGAGCGATAAGATCAGCCATTGAGCTTATGAAATGGATACATGATGAAAACAGCGGAATCAAATTATCATTGAGAATAGGCATAGATACAGGCCGTGTTGTTAGTATAATGGTTGGTTCTACAAAAAGGCTTGAATATACGGTTATGGGTAACAGTGTTAATGCTGCATCAAGACTTCAGGCAATGGCGGGTGTTAATCAAATATTGGTATCGAGTGAAACGAACAGCCATCTAAGAATGTCTGTCAATGTAAAACTGGTAGGCGATGTTTCTGTGAAAGGAAAAGATAAACCGCTCAAAGTTTATCGGATAATCTGGGAATGAAGGCAAATGACGACGTGTACTTATTCTTCAAAAGCCGCCTTTGGGGATAAGCTGGTTTAAGGTTTTGAAAAATACTGTGCTATCTGTTCTACGAGCGACTCGATAGTGTACTGGGAAGGCTGTATGCTGACTTTAAGTCCTTTTTTAACAGCAGTCTCGGCGGTTATTGGCCCGATACAGGCTATAACGGAAGTTTTAATAATATTTGCCGCATCTTGCTCAAACATCTCAAAAAAGTTTTTTACTGTTGAAGAACTTGTAAATATTGCAAGATCCACTCCATCCTTTAAATACGGTATAAATTCATAATTTATTTCTGCCTTGACCGTCTTATACACCGGGGCAACATCAACGAATGCACCCTTGTGGTTTAATTCATCCACCAGAACCATTCGTGCCTCCTGTGCCCTTGGTATAAGGATCCTCTTGCCTTTAACGCTATTGCCGAGCATTGATATAAGTCCTTCCGCATTAAATTCCTCAGGAACACCGCGTACATCAAGTCTTAAATCTTGTATAGCCTTTGCAGTTTTGGGACCTATCGCAAGTATGCTTGAGTTGGCAAGTGCACGGATATCTTTGTGATTATATGATATCCTGTCAATAAAATATTTTACGCCGTTTACGCTTGTGAATATGATGATGTCATACTTTTCAAGCATAGATATTGCTTTATCAAGAATCGTATAATCATCAGGTTCAGTGATCTTTATAGTCGGCTGTTCAATAACGAGTGCGCCGAGATCTTCAAGCGACTGTTTAAGATATGCGCCCTCTTTCTCCGCTCTTGTGACAAGTACCTTTTTACCAAACAGTGGAAGTTTCTCAAACCAGTTAATGTGATTGTGAAATTCAACAACCTTGCCGATCACTATAACAGCAGGAGGGGATGAAGGTTTTGTATCTGTTTCGAATAAATCTATTAGACTCGTTATGCTGCTTGACTGGGTGGGTAGTGTTCCCCATCTGATCAAACTAACCGGTTCAGCAGGAGCTCTGCCGCTCTTTATGAGTTTTTCTGCGATCTCCTTAATGTTTGTCAAACCCATGAGGATGACAATCGTGTCAATCTTTGCGATTGCATCCCAGTTAAGTTCTTCTATGCTGCCGTGGGTATGTTTATGACCTGTTATAATAACCACGGATGATGAAACATCTCTGTGGGTAAGCGGGATACCTGAATAAAGAGGAACCGCACTGAACGAGGATACTCCGGCTACTATTTCAAAATCGATGCCAGCATTGGATATCGCAAGCGCCTCTTCGCTCCCCCTGCCGAATAAGAAGGGATCCCCGCCTTTAAGTCTCACCACCTTGTATCCTTTTTTTGCCCTGTCAATTAAAATATTGTTTATATCTGTCTGCGGTATTGAATGCTCTCCGTGCATTTTCCCCGCATAGATCAGCTCTATAGATCGTTTTGCATGCCTTAGTATCTCCTTATTTACAAGGTAATCATAAACAATAACATCTGCATCACCGATGTGTCTTACGGCTTTCAATGTAATAAGCTCAGGGTTTCCGGGCCCGGCACCTACTATGTAAACCTTACCCCTTTTCATACATTTAGTATCTTCGCAGCTCCGAGTTCAAGCAGTGTTTCTGCAAGTGTTTCACCCGTTTTGTATGCGTTCTCCTGTTTATCTTTTACGGTGTTGGAGTAAAAGATTCCGCCATCGGGGCTTGCAACAAAGCCTTTTATAATAATATCGGCACCGGAAAGCTCAGCGTGGGCACCGAGTGGAGTATTGCAACTCCCGCCTATGCGTGTTGTAAAACCCCTTTCAGCCAGTGACCTTATAAAGGTTTCGGTATGACTGATCATGTTTAGTACATGGATCAGATGATTAGAATCTTTGTGAATCTGGATAGCTATTATACCCTGTCCTGCTGCCGGTATTATATCAAGCCTTTCAATGAACTCCGGTTTTATTCCGAGTCTGTTTATTCCGGCATAGGCAACGATAACCGCATCGTACGATCCTTCATTCATTTTTTTTATTCTGGTATCAACGTTTCCTCTCAAGAGTTTAAAATCCATGGCATTATTAAGCCTTTTAATCTGAACTATTCTCCTGAGGCTTGTTGTCCCGATAACGGAATGTGGTTTTAGTGTGGTAAAGGTTAGAGGTTTGTTGAATATGATTGCATCCCACGGGCTTTCAGCAGGTGGGGTTGCTGCTATATAAAGACTGCCGGGAATATCCGCAGGCATATCCTTCATGCTGTGAACAGCAATGTCTACCTCTTTTGATAAAAGAGCCTTTTCGATCTCCTTAACAAATAAGCCCTTACCTCCGATATCGGTGAGTGAAACATCCTGTATGGCATCACCCGATGTTTTGATTATCACAAGTTCCACATTAATGTCATGATCAACCGATTCTATAAGTGATTTAACATAATTTGCCTGCCATAAGGCAAGCTTACTGCCCCTTGTTCCTATTTTTATTTTCATATATTGAATAACCTTTTAATGGAGTCTATGTACTTAAGGACCTCGCCTCTTTTATGCTCATTCTTAATTGTAGCTATTGGATCGTGGAGTAATTTGTTTATTATGCCTCTCGACATTGCGTCCATAATTCCGATCTCTTTTTCTGAAGGATTTTTCAGCTTTGTAATAGCCTCTTTTAGCTCTTCCTGTCTGACCGTCTCAAACTTGCTTTTCAATGATACGATTGCCGGTACAAGGGAAAGCTCGCTTATCCAGTTAATAAATTTATTCACCTCTTCTTCTATCAGCGTTTCAGCTTCATGAGAAGCCTTTTCCCGTTCTTTAAGATTTTTATTGGCAGCACCCTTGAGATCATCTATATCAAACAGAAATACTCCTTCGATATCGGATATGGAAGATTCAATATTTCTTGGTACCGATATATCTATAAAGAATAACGGTTTGTGCTGTCTTCCTTTCATGATCTTATGCATGTGATCATAAGTGATGAGATAATGATCTGCCGATGTCGAACATATAATAATATCAAGATCAAGCAATTGATTATACATCTCTTCAAACTCTATGGCTCTGCCGTTCAGTTTTTCGGCAAGCCGGGCTGCATGCTCAAACGTTCTGCTTGCAACAATGAGTTCTGTTGCCCCAGATTCACGCAAGTATCTTGCCGCATCCTCTGCCATTTCTCCGGCACCCATGAGCATTATACTCTTTCCACTGAGTAAACCGAATATCTTTTTTGCAAGCTCTACTGCAACAGAGCTTACAGAAACACTATAAAACCCGATCGATGTATCGGTCCTTACCTTTTTAGCAATGCTGAAAGACCTGTGCATCAATCTATTAAGTATAGGTCCTGTAGTGGAATTAAAAGAGGCTATTTTATACGCATTTTTTATCTGGCCGAGTATTTGTGCTTCACCTATAACCATTGAATCAAGGCTGCTTGCTACCCTAAACACATGTTCTACCGCCCTCCTGTCAGTATAGGTGTACATGTGGGCTGACAGTGTATCCGGTTCAATTGATCTGGTATTGTTAATAAATAGTTTTACCTCTTTTTCTACCTTTTCTGCCTCATCTGTAACAATGTAGAATTCTGTCCTGTTGCAGGTTGATAAGATAATCAATTCATTAATCTCCTGGATGGTGATAAGCTTTTTAAGTATGTCGGGCAGTTCTTGTTCTGTAAAGCTGACCCTTTCTCTGAGCTCAACGGATGCTGATTTATGATTTAATCCTGTTACAAGTAATTTCATGGCTTAAAAATTATGGAAACCTTTAAAAATAAAGTTAACTCCTATAAAACCAAAAATCACGAACAGAAAACAAACAATAGATACTATCGCGAATTTTTTCCCGCGCCATCCGAGACTTATTCTTCCATGCAGAGAAATAACGTAAGCCAGCCATATAATTAAAGACCATGTCTCTTTTGGATCCCATGTCCAATAATGACTAAATGCCCTATCTGCCCATAGAGCACCTGTGAGTATCCCGAGTGTAAGAAACGGTAAGCCTATTGTTAAGGTTTTGTAATCAAGATCATCAAGAACAAATAGCGATGGAAGCCACTTTGTCAGCCATATAATGCGTCTGTGCTTTAGCCATTTCTCCTGAAACAAATACATCACGGATGTAATAAAAGATAATGCAAAAAGCCCATAAGCAATGATTGATAAAAAAACGTGTATCGGAAATATGTCTGTATTGAAAATAGGACTTAATTCGTGCACGTGTCTCTTGAGCAGAATTGATACGACAATTAGTATAAGTATTATCGGGCTTGAAAATCCAAGTATAGGAGTCGTTCCTTTAAAAATGACTGTTATAAGAATGGTTCCAATAGCAAGTGACCATGCAAAAAGGTATACGGCATCTTTTATTGATGTCATCGGGAAGGTGCCGATTCTTTTATAGACTATAAACATGAAGAGAGTTTGTAATACGATTGCAATAACAACGATTATCTCACCCGTTAGGACTAATCTCTTATCGTGATAAAATGCCGTAAATATCCCTGATACGGTAACAAGTATGTACAGTAAAATTATTATACCGTTTATCATTCTTATTCTACCTTTGCCCGTATGGTGTGAATATAGTTGTGGAGGTATTTATTCATGTTTTGTTTATCATTGTTTTTTATATAACAATTAAGTTTTTTTACGGATAATTTATCAAGGGCTTTTTCTATATCAATCCTTATGCCTTCTTTTTTCATTGTAAGCAATTCCCTTCTCATTCTTATCATTGTATTTAATAACTTAGTATATTCGGGGGTAAAAATTCTGGCAATCTTTTTTTTTAAGAATTTTGAAACATAGGGAGCATTGCCATCCGTAGATACGGAAATAACAATATTGCCCTTTCTTAATACGGCTGGTACTATGAAATCGCAATATACAGCCGTATCGGCTGCATTCATAAAAATGTGTTTACCCCTTGTATCATAATAAATCTGTTTATTCGTGCCGGGGTTACTTGTTGCAGCGTAAACGATGTCAGAATCTTTTAGGTCCTCTTTTCTATATGTCCTGTTTATAAGCCGGATCATTCCTTTTTTATCAAGTCTATGTATCTTTGCTCCTGCCCTCGGTGCAACTACTTTAACCTTTGCCCCTGCATTTAACAGGGAGATTACCTTCTTATAAGCGGTATCTCCGCCTCCTATGACAACACCTTTTCTCCCATTAATATTTAGATTGATCGGATAATGCTTCACTTATTATTTACTTAACCTCGTATAATATCATTGTTTGCTGTATTTATAATTGCAGCGGTTTCCATTCCTGTTAGAATGCCTTTTAATATGCGGATTATTGCCATTGTTTAAAAAGAATATCCAAACCCAAAATTTAGAAATATACCGCTGAGATTAACATTGCCTACACCAGGAATTATGGGGGAGAGATATTGATAGCCCATATCCATATTCAATAAAAAACTGGGTACGTTTGACGCTAAAAGAAAATTCGTTCCGATACCCGTTCTTAAGCCTATCACTAATAAATTTTGGTTAGCCTGCTGGTTCTGTACGGATGTCGAGGAAGATATAATCGTATAATTGAGTAAAGAAAACATATAAGGTTGTACATGGGCATACCTAATGATTTGAAATCTGAGTCCTGTGTCAATAGATGGTAATATCGTTATTGTGTCGTTCATAATTCCCGAATCGTTTTCTATGTTAAAGGTTTCACTATTTGACGTCTGGGCGGTTCTCCCTCTTAAATCCACGCATAACCATTGATGGTATACATTAAAACTATAACCGATCTGCACTGTATTTGAAGGGTTGGAAAGCAGATTGAGAGACTGCGTGAGATCGAGGCTCTCAGAAGAAACGGTAAGAGTATCCGCCTTTGCATAACAAGTTACAGCAAGTATTATAAACAGCGTAATAATGGATCTTCTCATCTCGTTAGTTTAAGACAAAAAAAAATAAAAGTAAACCCCGTTGGAAAAATCGCGGCTTTAGACAGTGACATTTTTACAAGAAATCAAAATCAGCATACCATCACCCGCCATTTCTCCGGAGGCGCATCCGCCTTTAGCTGAAAGGACGGCAGGGCTTTCTAAAGGGATAAAATTTTTTATTAAACATCCTTAATTTGTTTGACATAAATGGCTTTAAGTAACATGTATAGTATAAAAGGGGGACATATTATGAAGCTCGTTATTTTTATGTTATTGGCTGTTATCGGACAAACGGGTGCAGAGATCATTGCTTATTTATGGAAGCTATGGAGGTACACATCGAAAAAAAACTTTGTTCTTCATATGCTTCTTGTTGTTGCAATTGTTTTCGGCGGATTAGCTTATTTTACAGCAGATATGCGGTGGTTTATAAGATATTTGATCGGATTCGGGTTTGGATTTTTATACGAATATGCAAATGCAACGGGTTTAGACCTGTTCTATTTCCCAAATAATAAATTTCTTATGTTTAAAAATAAGTATATAATAATGACAATCATGGCCATGTTATGGGGTCTATACCCGCTTATCATACCTGTAGTTTATAGAGCGGTGATAGTAAGATACGTACATTAACCGAGAAAACTATGCTACAGCAGGTAGTGTTATGACAAAACTTGAACCTATTCCAAATTCACTGACAGCCTGCATACTGCCCGAGTGTGCTTGAATAATTCTCTTAGCCGTAAGCACCTCAAGATATAGTTTTTCCTCATCTTTAAGATGAGAGAAACTATAATTGTCGGTTATATTTTCAAAGATTGATTCTGCAACACCCGTACCCGTATTTGATACTAAAATCAAGATCTGATTAATTTGGTTGATGCTCGTATTCCGTATTTCGATATTCAAAACACCTCTTTCTCCGCTCTCTTTTATTGCATAACTGAGAAGATTTACCATTCCTTTTATGAACTTTTCCCTATCCAGTTTTACGGTAGAGTTATTGCAATTATAAGTGCTGTAAACACGGGTACCCTGTTTTTTAGCAAACGATTTTATAGTGCTAATAGAAGACTTCATGACCATAAGTACATCAACATCTTCAAGCTCAAGATTAAGAATCCCTGATGTTAATTCGTTTATATCCAGGAGGGTATCAAGTGCCTGCATCAGCATCTTTGTTGCATCTTTAACACTTTCGAATCCTTTCATATCAGTTAATATCTGTTTGTTATGAAATTGATCGTAGAGTGTATAAATTGGATCCTTTAATTCATTTATTATCATTGATGTTAATTCTGCCCTTTGTATTAATAAATGTTCCTCAACAGTTATATCAAGCATGTTGAGTATGAAACCTATATACTTTTCTCCTACCATTATCGGAGACACCCCGAGTTTCAAAAATCTGTTCTTTTCTTCTATGTTAATCCTTAGAGGGGTATTTGTATCTCTTACCTTGTTTATTGATTCGGAGATTTTTTCCCAGTTATCCTTGCTGAATAAGGACACAATAGGTACTCCAACCATATCTTCTATATCTTTATTGAAGAATTTTAGAGCAGACGGATTTACATAAACAATGTTAAAAGTTGTATCAGCTATAACAATCCCGCTATCAACAAAAGCAAGCAGGGTCTTCATCTTTTTTATAAGATCCAAACCAAACATATTAAATAGCTATGACTCCAAGTTTATTAAGTTTATGAAACCTTCTCATAACATCAAATTGCTCTATTGTCTCTATCAGCTGTACGATCTCTTCAATATCAAAATAGCCGTCTATGAGAGAGATTATATATCCGTCTTCTTTATCAAGATTATACTTTATAATTTCCTGATCATTTGTATTTAATCTCGGAACTACTTTTAAACCGCCAAGATCATCATAGTATGTCTTTATTAAATGCGCCTTTGCAATTGAAAGATAGCCCAAAAGCTGTTTGTTGGACGAGTAATCTTTATTGATCAAATGCTCAAGAAAATCATACGCTAATTCAAACCTCTGTACTTTTAGAAGATCTCTTATATATTTTATATTCGTAAACTCTGTTTCTTTTTTATCCATATTAATTGTTTTTGTTTCATCCTTCTCCTTTGCTGAATTTATATAGTCAACCGCTTGTTGATTGCCTGGATCCAATTCAATCACCTTTCCCCATACATCAACCGCTTCTTCTATCTTACCTACACCATAAAAAGCTAAACCATCATCAAGCAATTGTTTTATATCTTCTGAATTCATATTTCTTTGAGTTCTATTTCGAGCGACGTTATCCGGTTTTTAATCTCATCTATCTCGCTCTTTGTCAACCCTGTACGTCCCTCTATCATTACGCTCTGCTCTGCCCCTGTATCCGAATCAACAGCGCTTACTGTAAGTATACCTTCACCATTTAAATCAAATATAACATCTATGTTAGGCTCACCTTTTTTTGCAGGTCTTATGCCGCTTAATACAAACTCTCCAAGTAATTCATTGTCTTTTACAAAATTGTAAACGCCCTGGAATACAGATACCCTCACTGCATTCTGGTTATCATAAGTTGTCGTAAATCTACGTTTTTTTGTCACCGGAACTGTAGAGTTCTGTACTATAATCTCTACAAAGGCTCCTCCTTTTGTTTCTATGCCAAGCGATAATGCTGTAATATCAACAAGAATATTGGAAGGTAATGGTGATGTTATATTATAAGCATGTATCGCAGCACCTTCTGCAACAACCTCATCCGGATTTATATTCTTGTTTGGCTGTTTGCCAAAAAAGTCCGTAACCATTTTTGCAACAAGAGGAGACCTTGTTTGACCCCCTACAAGCATTACTGAATCAATATCTTCTACTTTTATCTCTGCTTTTTCAATCGCTTCCTTACATATCAAAATCGTTCGTTCTATAAGATCTTTCATAAGCTCTTCAAGCTCCTGTCTTGTGATCGTCGTATTAAGATGGACAGGCCCGCGGCTGGATTCTGTCAGAAATGGTAAAGATATATGCACCTCTGTTTGAACGGATAGATCGATTTTTGCCCTCTCTGCGGCATCTTTCAGCCTTTGCATCGCGAGAACATCCTTGCTCAGATCCGTGTTGTTTTTTTTGTTGAATTCATCCGTAATATATTTTATCAATAAGTTGTCTATATCCTCGCCGCCCAGATAGGTGTTTCCTGACGTTGATAGTACTTCATAGACACCTTCACCAAACTCAAGTATGGATATGTCAAACGTTCCGCCTCCAAGATCATAAATAGCGATAAGTCCATTCTTCTTGTTATATTTTTGACCATAAGCAATAGCTGATGCGGTTGGCTCATTTATAATCCTTAGTACCTTTAAACCCGTTATCTCTGCTGCATCCTTTGTCGCCTGTCTTTGATTTTCGTTAAAATATGCAGGCACTGTTATACAGACACCTTCTATTTCATCATCAAGAAACTCCTCTGCTATCCTTTTCACCTCAAGTAGTATACCTGCACTAATCTCGGGAATGCTCATTACCTTTCTTCCACAAACAACCCTCGTATCTCCATGCGGACCTGCTACAATCTCATAAGGCAGCCTTTCTTTTGCCAGCTTAACTTCATTGCTTTCAAATCGCCTGCCTATAAGCCTTTTCGCTGCAAATATGGTATTTCTGGGATTTGTTATAACCTGCCGTTTAGCCCTTGCACCAACAAGTATCTTATCATCTTTTGTAATAGCAAAATAACTTGGTATAAGCCTGCTTCCGGTTGATGAAGGTATGATAAATGGCTTGCCCGCAATTATCGTTGCAGCACATGTATTCGTAGTGCCTAAATCTATTCCAATCACTTTACCCATTTTATTTCACCATACCCTTTAATTGTTTTATAGTAACATTAATTTCATCATTTATAAATCCGTATTCGATTGTATGTTCGTATTCTACTATAGCACTCTTTAATAAACCTGCTTTTTTATATATCTTTGCAAGTAAGAGATGGTAATCGGGGTTTTTAGGCTCACAGGTTATTGCCTTCTGACAATAAGAACTTGCATCTTTTAAAGACCCTGTGTTAAAATCATACAGAACAGAGGCGAGTTTATAGTATATCGACTGTTTTTCGTCTGTTAATTCTAATGCATTTTTTAAAGCATTAACAGCTTCTTGCGGTTTATTTGTTTCGATATACATATTTGCGTTATTAACGAGCTCTTTATATCTGTTAAGTCTCATATAGTGCTCTGCTTCTTTTAATTTATTGATATACTCTTTCTCATAAGGGTTATATGCATTAGCGAATTTAAGATTTATATAAGCTGTTGAATAATCATCTTTCAAAAATGCTTTTATTCCGATTTTATAATATTCTGCTGCTTTTTGAACATTCTTCTTTATTTGATTATATGGATCATCTGCGGGTGATAGGGCTTGTGGCGCAGTTCTATTTTCAGGAGTCCCCTTTAAAACGGTTGGTTCAAACTGTTCAGGCTTTTTAGCTGTTTCAGAAACCGTACCTTTCAAAACCTCATAAGCTTCCTGTATCTTTTTGTATATATCGGATAACACCCTTTTATCTTCTTTATTAACAGACTTCGCATACATTCCGTCAGGATGATACATTTTTGTCCTTTCATAATAGGCATTCCTGATCTTCTCACCTGCTGCTTTTCGATCAACTCCAAGAATTGTATATGGATCCGCATACTCATACAACTGAAGAAGCTCTTTTAGTGAATTATTACTCATTGACTCCTGTGAAACCTTTTTCTGTTGAATTTCAACCATTTCTATGGCAATTAATTTGTCAACGATTTTTTGTACAATTGACAACCCAAGACCGCTTACTTTTGCTATGCCTGACAATGCAGTTCTTCCATCTATAAGAGAAATGATAAATTTCTCTTGTTCATTCAATCCCGATATAGAATGTGCTTGTTTTTTGAGTCTTGGGACGGTATCCATATAATGGCGCTGATTATATAGATTAAAGATATTGCGTGTCAAGTATCACTTACTGCTTATAATATCTGCACCTTTTCAGGATTAAGCTTTTCTGAACTTCCGGATAACAAGACTTGTTATAAACAGTAACGGGCGTACCGATATTATGCCTCCACATCTTGTGCCTCCAATGCGGTTATAGATAAAAAGACCTGCTGTATGTACGATGGATATCACGGTGATAAAAATTTGTATTGTTTTTTTTAATAAAAAATGCTTGACTATTACCATTGATGATAAGGAGGCAGTACCGGGCATTTAAAATTTATTTTAAAAAACAGCCAAGAGCTGAAAAAATCTAAAAAAATAAAGGAGGAAAAATGGTAGCAAAGAAAAAAAGTTCAAAATCCACGAGGAAGCCGAATGCGGCATTCATGAGGCCTATGCAAATCAGCGAGGAACTGGCGGAGATAGTTGGAAGCAAGCCTTTGCCGAGGACACAGATTGTGAAGAAACTGTGGGAGTATATCAAGAAGCATAAGCTTCAGGACACAAAGAACAGGAGAAACATCAATGCTGATGACAATCTGAAGGCTGTGTTCGGAGGGAAGAAGACGGTATCAATGTTTGAGATGACAAAGTTGGTGAATAAGCATCTTAAGTAATCAGCCCTTTGTAGGGACATCATTGGTTTCTTAATAACATATCTTCAATCGCAGCGGCAGGTTTTTTCTGCCGCTGCAATCCTTTAGTTTTTTACATATTAAGTATCTTTTTTATTTCAGTCAGTGATCCGGTCTTTTATCAACAACATACTCAGCCTTGATACCTGTTTTTGCAAACAGATCTGTTTCTATCGCCTTTTCATCCTTCTCAAAGATAATCTCATCGGGCGTGAGTTCTATAAAGGCCTTAACTCTGTGGTTAAGAGCTTCTTTTACCGTATCCTCCTGCGCATCTTTATGAATGCTAATCCTAAGTTTTATAACGTCCATGGAGAATGGATCATTTTGTGATTTCTTATTAATGATAATCTGGAAGCTTGAGACCCCTGGTGTATCCCGCACCGCAGTTATGAAATCAGGCAGAAGCACCTTCGTCCCTCTGATCTTTGTAAAATCTTTGTCATACCTTATAATTGGAGGGTACATCCTCGGCGCGGTAAGCCCGCATCTCGGACATCTATCATAAGAAATCCCGCCTTTTACGAGATCACCAGTCCAGTACCGTGTGAATACTGTGCCCCTCCAGCCTATATGACTGAATACGAGTATCCCCGGCTCACCTTCTTTAACAGGTTTTTTGGTTACCGGATCAAGCAATTCCCAGAAATAAAATCTTGGATCAAGATGAATACCGCAGTCATAGTCTGGTTCAATGAATGCCCATTTTAATTCTGTAGAGCCGTAGGAGCAGATGATTCTGAATTTAGGATGTGCACCTAATTTTCTCGCGAGATCAAGTATATAAGCCTCGAGCTCAGGGCTTACACCTTCAGCGCCGAGTATTACGCCTTCAAAAAAGGGAAGATCAGGAATGTCTCCATGATCATGCATGTCTGCCGCCTTTCTCAGCCAGTAAACCAGATAAGATGGAACAGAAGTTATGCCATTAAACCTGCCCTGTGCAAAGATTCTTATCTGTTGATCGGTTGGTATGACCTTGCCGCCAAACGAATCAAAACTCGAAACACCGACAAATATCTTAGTAAGCACAGCCTGGAAAAAAGCAAGATGTGGTGCACCGGGAAATGTATTAAAGTTGATCTTATCAAAGGTTGCTCTTGGTGCATCCGCCTGCATGTCCTTTGGTTCAATGAATACCATGTAAGCAATCTCATTAAGGATTTTTTTCATATCATAGGATGTATAAACAGCAGGTGTAGGATCCCCTGTTGATCCTGCACTTGCATGAAAGTGAAGAGGAAACCATTCTTGTGTAACCCTTCTTGTAATCTTGTCTTTAAGGCTCATGTTTCTGTATTGGGATACCTTGTCTACAGGGATATTAAATATTGCCTGTAAAAGATATTTTATTAGGAGCCGTTTATCTATCATTGCTGTATCATATGCCGTAAGAGATTCTTTTGTAGGGAATTTGGGTTGAAGAATAAATGCGCGCGGGTCTTTTCTATAATCTGTCTTTGTAATCAAAGGCAGATTTATAAAGTCTTCATAGGTCTTGAGCATATCGGGATTAATCCCCATCTCTTTATATGTTTTCCTTATATACGGGTGGTATGGGTAAACATAATGTTTAATGTAATGTAGCAATCTTTCGATGCTCTCTTTTTTTTGTTTCCGGGGACTAAGTTTTAAGAATTTATTCATAAGCCCCTCCTTTTTATATGCTTTATATGTTTTTATTGACATTTATGTCAAGAATTTATAAAAGGAGATATGTTTGATTCATTTTTATCACAGGAATATAATGCTATAAAAGAGAATGCACACAGGTTTGCACTCAATAATATAAAGCCCGTTGCTCAGCAATTGGATAACGAAGAATTAAAACCTTATGATATAGCAAAAAGGGCTGTGAGAGAGCTATTCGGCGGGGATAGTATTAATAGCGTAGAAGAACTTATGGAGCTTTACAAAGATCGTGACATATTAAGTGCAAGCCTTATTTCTATTGAACTCGCTAAGATGGCACCCGCAATTGTAATGGCAATAGGTGCAAGTATAGAACTATGCGGGGCAACAATCCTGTTTAAAGGTTCAGAAGAGCAAAAGATCAAGTATGCTTTACCGCTCTTTAAAGGAGAAAAAGTTGGCTGTTTTGGTTTAACAGAGCCGGATGCAGGTAGTGATGTGATGAGCCTTAAGACAAAGGCAGTAAGGCAGGGAGATTATTACATTATCAGCGGTACAAAAACCTTTATAACAAACGCACCCGATGCGGATGTTTTTATAGTGTATGCGAGATCCGATCCGAATGCATCAGGCCACAAAGGTATTACCGCATTTATCCTTGAGAGAGGCATGTATGGGTTATCAACAAGTAAACCTCTCAATAAAATGGGATTAAGGGGTTCACCAACGGGCGAGATATATATGGATGAGGTTAGGGTGCCTGCAACAAACATTGTAGGTAAGGAGCATAAGGCGTTTTATGAACTCATGGATACCTTAAGAATAGAGCACACAACACTCCCGTCTATGGCAATCGGCATTATGGAGAGGGTCCTTGACGATTCAATAAGGTATGCGAAACAACGCGTTCAGTTTGGTCAGAATATTATCTTTTTTGAAGGCATACAGTTTAAGCTCGCAAGGATGTACGTAGCATTGCAGCATAGCTATGCAATATTATTTTTACTTACACAGTTGTATAAGAACGGCAAAGATATTACAGCACTTGCAAGTGCAGCAAAGGTGTATACCTCTGAAGAGGCTGTTAATGCCTGCCTTGATGCCATACAGATACACGGCGGTTATGGTTACATGAGGGAGTATGAGATTGAGCGGTTTATGCGGGATGCAAAGCTGCTTGAGATTGGGGCAGGCACCACAGAGATACAGCTTTTGATCATTACACGTTCACTTATGATGACCGAGACTTTTTATTATAATCCCATATTCACACCCGATGATAAATCGGAGAGTGGTTATATATGAACGTTAATATGCTCGGTGCAGCAATATCCGAGATCAAGGCGAATCTTTCCGGTACTGTAAAAGAGATGGTCTCCGATGTTTTTTTTAAGGCTGTCAAGGATGCAGGACTTGAACCTCAAGATGTGGACGGGTTATTTATCACCCCTATGAGCTTTGCTGGTATGTCATCCGCCATGCTTGCATGTAACTTGTCTGATTATCTTGGTTTAAATTTAAAAAGCCTTTCGCTGGTTGAATGCGGAGGTACGTCATCAACAGATGCATTACATTACGCTATAGACGAGATCCTCCTCAAAAGGAATAAAATAAATATTGTAATAGGAATTGATGTTAAGTTTGATCCATTTGAAGATATTGAATATGGCATACCGAATGCCGTTATTACGCAACATGCATTATATGGCGTTCATTTTGCACAGTATGGTATTGGAACACCTGTGCCTTTTTATGCAATGAGCGCCCAGAGATATATTTATGAGTATAATATAAATCCATGGGAGGCTGCACATCTTCCCGTTATCCTGAGAGACAATGCTATAAAAAATCTCTATGCACAATTTAAAACCCGGATAACAATTGATGATGTGCTGAATTCACGCGTGATCTCACCACCGTTAAGGTTACTTGATTGTTCTACATTTTCAACAGGTGCTGCTGCATGCGTACTTGGAGCAGAAGAAATAAAATGTAAGAAACCGGCAGTCAGGATCAAAGGTATTGGTGAGTATCATCACGCATCTAATTTTATTCCATACAATGGAAGCATTACGACATTTGAAAGCTTAATCAAATCGGCACACGAAGCGTATGAAGAGGCAGGTATAAAACCGGAGGATGTGGATGTAGCAGAGGTATACGGTGTGTTTTCATATACGGAACTGATGATCTATGAGGATCTTGGATTTTTCAAGAAGGGTGATGCCGTCCATCATGTCAAAGATGGTGAAACAAAGATCGATGGAGATATTCCAATCAACACCAGCGGCGGCAGGCTTTCAATTGGGCACCCTGCAGGTGCAACGCCGTTGATAGAGCTTGCCGAAATTTTATGGCAGTTACGCGGAGAGGCAGGAGAGAGACAGGTAAAAAATCCGGACATAGGGCTTGTTCATGCAGAGCATGGTATGCTAAACGGGAGTATGGTTATAATACTTGAGAGGGTCTGATGGATATACCTTTTACGCTAAAGGTTTACAATGAAAAATCGTTGAGTTATTATGGTGACGATATTACAAAAAAGTTTTTTGAAAGACTCAAGAGCAAAGAGTTTTCAACTGTTAGATGTAAGAAATGCGGTAAGATTTTGTTACCGCCAAAACCATTTTGTGATATGTGTTATGGCAGTAAATTGGAATGGGTGCAATTGCCTTCAAGTGGTCGTTTGTATGCATTTACACAGCAGGGCAAGGCGTTCAGATTCTCTACGCCGGATGTTATAGGTATTGTTGAATTTGACAATAGATGCCGCATTCTAACACGAATCAATGGTAGATACGAAGATTTAAAAATAGGGATGCAGGTAGAACTTGAATTTTTAGAACTTGAACAAGGCGTTGTATTACATCAGTTTAAGCTTGTTCATAAATAAAAATTAATAGAAGGAGGTTTGAAATGGCAGTAGATAAAAAATTTATAGGTAAAAAATATCCTCCGGTAGAATATGAGGTATGTAAAGAGAAGATAAAGGAGTATGCAACAGCAATCGGCGATCTTAACTCTTTATATTTTGATGAAGCAAAAGCAAAGGAAAGCCCCTATAAGGGTATTGTAGCTCCGCCAATGTTTGTTGTTGTGTATGCAAAGGATGTTTTAAGTCAGGCTTTGTTTGACCATGATATGTCGTTGGATGTAGCAATGCTGGTACACGGAGAACAGGAGTATGAATTTATTGAACCTGTAAGGCCTGGAGATGTGATTGTTACGGAAGGATATATCTCTGATATTTATGAAAAGAGCGACAAGGATTTCGTTGTAGTAGGGAGTATCTCAAAGAGGAAATCTGATAACGGTATCGTAAGTAAAGGCAAGTGGACATTTGTCATAAGAAGGTAAAAGGAGGTGCATATGTCTTTAAATGCAAAAGTAGGTGATACGTTTACTCTTCAGAAAGATGTTGATAAGTACAGGCCCATTTTTTACGCAGGAGCATCAGGCGATTTTAACCCAATACATATAGACGCTGAATTCGGCAAGATGGTAGGACTCGGAGGTGCGATTCTTCAAGGGCTTTGTACCATGGCTTTTGTGATGCAAACGGTTTCTGAGTGGGTGCAAGATCCTTATAAGGTAAAAAGGCTTAAGGTAAGATTTGCAAAGCCTGTACTGCCGGAGGACACGGTGATGATAACAGGCAGGGTGACAAAGATAGAAAATAATAAAGCTTATTGTGAACTTATAGCAAAAAGACAAACAGGCGATGAGGTTATAAATAATGCATTTACAGAAGTAGATATGGGTTAGACGTTTGTTGGTGCGTTTGTTATAAAAACAATAAAAATACAAGGGTGCTGTATCATTGTTTAGACAATGGAGCTTTATTTCACGAGCATAAAAGTAAAACCGTTTCATACATTAAAGAACAAGCAGAAACGGGATTGATCCCAGCCCCTTTGATCATGCTACAATTTTTCGGATTAAACAGGGAGGTTATATGAGTCTTAAAGGTACAGTAACAAGAAATGGCGACAGGTATCTCGTATCTGTAAATCCAGCAAACCTTGAACCCATCGGTGAACTCAAGATCATGGGTGATGAGGAAATAAAAAAAAAGGTGAATAACGCTGATATCGCGTTCGTTTTATGGTCTAAACTGACAATAGATCAAAGATCGGAATACCTTATCGCTGTAAAGGATTACATAATAAAGCATTATGATGACATTACAGAGATTATATCAAAAGAGATGGGTAAACCAAGGATAGAAGCAGCTATTGCAGAGTTGATGCTTGTTGTGGATTTGATAGATTACTTTGTAAAAAGGGCTGAAAAATTGCTTGGAGATGAACCTATCAAGCTGCACCTTGCAAAGGCCATAAAATCAAGCAAAATCAACTTCAGACCTTACGGGGTTATTGCCGTTATTTCCCCGTGGAACTATCCGTTTGCCATACCAATGAGTGAAATAGTGCTTGCACTGCTTGCGGGTAATACCATTGTGTTTAAGCCCGCATCGGATGTTATCTTTATCGGAAAGAAGATAGAAGAGATCTTTCGTGCGGTAAACCTGCCGGAAGGCGTATTTAATCTTATAATAGGTCCCGGGAGTTCTGTTGGTAAAAGTATGATAGGTCCCAAAATAAGGAAGGTCGTATTTACAGGTAGTGTGCCTGTTGGCAAGCAGGTAATGGAAACTGCCTCCAGATATCTTATACCAGTTGTGCTTGAGCTTGGCGGTAAAGATCCGATGATCGTATGTGAAGATGCAAATATAGAGCTTGCAGCTAATGGAGCAGTATGGGGGGCTTTTACTAATGCAGGACAGGTATGTGCATCGATAGAGCGTGTTTATGTTATGGAAAAGGCTGCGGATGAATTTATTAAAAAGGTTGTAGAAAAAACGATAAAGATAAGGGTGGGAGAGGATAACGGGTTCGATGTAGAAATGGGACCTATGGTAAATGAGGGACAGCTGCATATTGTCGAGGATCAGGTTTTAGATGCCAGGGGTAAGGGGGCAAAGATTCTTACAGGTGGAGAAAGAATAAAAGATATGAAAGGTTTTTTCTATCCCCCAACCGTTCTTACAGAGGTAAATGACAAAATGGATTGTATGACAGAAGAGACGTTCGGGCCGCTGCTTCCTATAATGATTGTAAAAGATGAAAAACAGGCAATAGAACTTGCAAATGATACTGTGTATGGATTAACAGCATCGGTGTGGACAAAAGATAGAGATAAGGGAGAGAGAATCGCGCGTGAGCTAAATGCCGGAACTGTTACAGTAAACGAACATGCATATACTTACGGTTTGCCGGAAACGCCATGGGGTGGGATCAAGGATAGCGGCATAGGCAGGACTCACTCTAAGATAGGATTAATGGAAATGGTTATTCCATATCATATAAATATAGATCACCTTCCCGATAGTATGACATGGAGACCGTGGTTTTATCCTTATTCCAAAGAGAAGTATGAATTTTTTAAAAGATCAACTTCGGCGTTTGGCACAGGTATAGGAGAAAAAATAAAAAACCTTGCGGGACTCGCTAGTTTGTTGTTAAGTTCAACTACTCGGAAAAAAATATTTTAGGAGGTAAGTAATGATTATTCAGGCAACAGCGATAAGGGTAGGGATGGTTATAGAGTTCAACAAGGATCTATACAGTGTTATGTACGTCAATCATGTTACACCTGGTAACTGGCGCGGCATGGTACAGACGAAGCTTAAAAATTTGAAAACAGGATCTAACCTTGAGAACAGATTTAGGCCGGAGGATAAAGTAGAAAAGGCTAACCTTGATGAGAAAGAGATGGAGTATATATACAAAGATGGCGATCACTATGTATTTATGGATACAGAGACTTATGAACAGCTTATGTTAGGAGAAGATGTGATAGGTGAAGAAATGTATTATATAGTTCCAAACGCAAAGGTAAAAATAGTATTTTATGAGGGTAAACCTGTTAGTGTAGAATTGCCGCTTACAGTAGAGCTTGATGTTGTTGAAACAGAGCCTAATCTGAAAACGGCTACAATTACAAACACGACAAAGACCGCCAGACTTGAAACTGGACTTGTTGTACAGGTACCTCCGTTTGTGGAAACCGGAGCAAGAATCAAGATAGATACTGCGGAAGGCAAATATGTGGAGCGCGTACAAAAAAGTAAAAAGGAGTAGATATGAAAAAGAGTATTATAACAATCACAATTATAATAAGTATGCTGTTAACTGCAAAAGTATATGCAGGCTATAAAATAGTGCAGTTGCAAACAACAATGAGCGGACTGGATACAAGCACCATTCTCTTAGAAAAGAATAAGTATAAGATAGTCAATCCGGCGGAAACGGTTATAATTGATTTTGCTCACAACAGGATAAATCTGCTCAGAGGACAATCGAAATCATACTGGGAAGGTACAATAGAGCAGTACATTAAAGCAATAACAGACATGGCGAATGTATCAAAGGATAGAATGATGCAGGCTATAAAAAAACTCCCTAAAGATCAGCAGGAACAAATTATTGAAATGCACGGGCTTGATGTAAAAGAACCACATGTAAAGGTAAGCGTAAAAGAAACAAATCAAGCAGAAAAGATCTCGGGATACAATGCACAAAAGTTCGTTGTTAATGCAAATGGTATGTCATATGAGGAAGTATGGATTGCAAGAGCAATAGATATAAAAAAATATATTGACCCTGTAAAATTGCAGTCGTTTAACGCAAAGATAAAAAAGGCTGCAATAGGAGGGACAATAGCGGGTGATATAGGCTTATCAAAGCCATACATGAAACTTATAGAGCTGGGTTATCCTGTTAAGGTAGTATCGCACAACGGTATGACGACATCGGTAGAGAGTGTGAAAAAAATGAATATAAGCAATAGGGAATTTGAAATCCCATCAGGATATAAAAGAGTTCAATCGCTGCAGGAATATTTCATGTCAGGACATGGAGCAGGCATGTACTGAAAAGACTTATATCTTAATTGATCCAAAAAACACAATAGGGTTGCAGGGGCAGGTTTTTATGGCTACAGTATTACATTATAATCAAAAGCTCCCAGGTGCAAGCGTAAGGGAGCTTCATTTCCACACAAATAATAATTTTACTTGACAATACTTATTATTATATTATAATAATTATAAACTATGAAAGTGGATTTGGAAAAGTATAGGGCTTTAAATCTTAAATTAACTCCTCAGAGAATAGCTATTTTTGAGTACCTTGAAGGGAATAAAAGTCATCCTTCTGTTTACGACGTTTATAAATATGTAGTCAAAAAGTTTCCATCAATGTCTTTTGCCACTGTTTATAATACATTAAATACACTTGTAAGAAATGGTAAATTAAAAGAGTTGTCCGTGGATCCCGATAAAAAAAGATTTGATCCCAATACACATCCACATCACCATCTCAGATGTATTAAATGCAGCAAAATAATTGATGTGGAATTGGATTATAACCTTGATTTACCTGATAATAAATTCAAGGATTTTGAGATCCTTGGCAGTGAAATAGAATTTTATGGGTTATGTAATGATTGTAAAAATAAAATTAAGCAATAATTTTAAAGGAGGTAAGAACATATGGACACGATAAAAATAGGACAAAAAGTACCCGATTTTGAGCTTCAAACTTATGAACCGGCAGAGGGTAAGTACGGTAAGTTTAATTTAAACGGTGCAATAAAAAATAACAAATGGGTCATTCTGGTTTTTTACCCGGCAGACTTTACATTCGTTTGCCCCACGGAACTATCTGACGTAGCAGATAAACAGGATGAGTTAAAAAAAACAGGGTGTGAGATAGTATCCATAAGTACAGACACACAACATGTTCATCTTGCATGGCAGGCACAAGAGAAGTTACTTGAACATGTAAAATATCACATGGGTGCAGATCCAAACGGCAGTGTAAGTAAATTGTTCGGTGTATATGATGAGAATACAGGGCTGGCATTAAGGGGCACATTCATTATAAATCCCGACGGCGTTGTTGTTGGATCAGAAATAAACTACTACAATGTCGGCAGGAGCGCTGATGAGCTTTTACGAAAGATTAAAGCCTATATATACGTAAGAGTGCATCCTGAAGAGGTATGTCCTGCCAAATGGAAGCCCGGTGAGAAAACAATTAAGCCCGGTGAAAATATTGTCGGTAAAATCTATTCAGTTTTAAAGTGATTGTAATTTCTGAAGTCCGGGGAGGAATTTGCCAGTCCCGGCTTCAGAAACTCGGTACTGAACATAAGAGCCGGTTTATTTACCATGAAAGACCGGTTTGCGTTTTTCAATAAATGCCATGCCTGCCTCTATAAAGTCCTGTGTGTTTGCACAGGCAGATATGCCTTCTCTTTCAAGTTCAAGGATTCTTTCGAACGGGGATGAAAAAGCCTGATTGATATTGCGTTTTGCAAATCCGTATGCAACGGTAGGACCCCTTGCTATTGATTTTGTAAACCCTACCGCTTCTTTCATAAAGATATCATCCTCGAACACCCTGTTAATAAGTCCTATCTCTAATGCTTGCTGCATATTTATAACAGGATTCAAGAGTATATACTCCATTGCCCTTTTAGGTCCAACGTGCTGTGTTAAAAGTGCTGTTGCGCCTCCATCAGGGGTTAAACCGATTTTTGTATATGCGAGATTAAACACTGCTGATCTGGAAGCAACTATCAAATCACATGCAAGTGCGAGGCTGACTCCGGCGCCCGCAGCAGTGCCGTTTAAACCGGCTATAACAGGTTTTTTTAGCATTTTTATTGTATTTACTATGCCGTTTAAAAAAACGGTAAGCTCTTTAAAGAATTTACTTTTTGGATCAGGGCTTGTAACCATGTCCTTAACATCTCCGCCGCTTGAAAATGCTTTACCTCTACCTGTAAGTAGTATTGCTCTGATCTTTTCATTATATTCTACGTCTAACAATATTTTTAAAAGTGTCTCGCCAAGTTCTGCATTAATTGCATTCATTGCCTCAGGCCTGTTTAGTGTTATCATGGCAAGTTCATCCTGTTTATCGTATTCAACAACACCCATTTTTACCTCCCATTTAATTCACTTATACATGAAAACAATCTTATTGATTTAAAAGTTTTAAGCTATTTGATACAAAAATGCAATTAGATTTGCAGGGGTGATTTTTAAACCGGCCAGAAAAACAAGGAGAAGAATAAAATGATGGTAGACCTTAATACAGAAATATGATATTAATAACTTGTGTATGATTTATTTTAGAGGTGATGAATGGCTGAGCGCATAATTAAAGAATGGGTTCATAATCCCGGTAGACACTGTGCTTCAACTGCGATTTCCGATCTTATGAACTTTTATGGTTATGAGTTATCCGAGCCGGAATGTTTCGGAATAGGGGAAGGCATTGGCTTTTGGTACATAGAAGGCATGGATCCTAAAAGGATAATGCATTTTCGCTCTATTGATCTCGAAGAGCAGTTCTTCAAAAATATAGGCATAGATTTTAAATGGAATAATTCCAATAATAGCGATGAGATAAAACAACTGCTTATTGACAGCATAAACAAGGAGATTCCCGTTCTTTTAAGGACGGACATATTTTATCTTGATTATTACAAAAGTAAAACCCATTTTCCAGGACATACAGTCTTATTATGGGGCTATGATCCGGATAACAATACAGCTTACGTTACCGATACAGGACATGGCGGACAGATTCTGGTCCCTTTTAACCCATTGCTTGAGGCTGTTATGCACGGCAGTTTTATGAATGGCGATCAGCCGCATGTTGCACCCATAACAAAACCAATGTCAATACCCGACAAAAAGAAGTTATCCCGGTTAGCTGCATCCAATAATGCAAAGCGTATGCTTGATAATAATGATTTTGCAGGCTATGGCGTAAAGGGTATAAGCATGGCATCCCAAAAACTTTTTGAATGGGAAGAGCTTGAAGACTGGAAATGGCTGAGCCGATTTGCATATCAGGTCATAGAAAAGAGAGGTACAGGCGGCGGTGGGTTTAGAAAGATGTATTCGGAGTTTATTCAAGGATTTGCAAGAAAAGGTCTTGTTAAACTTATGGACGATATTGCATCAAGATGGTCGGAGCTTGCTCATGTATTCAAGAGCATCAGCGAATCTTCAGAACCTGATTTTACGATGGCATCCGATATGCTTTATATTCAAGCTATAAGAGAAGAAGAATTCTATTCTCACCTCACAACCGTCTGAGACAAGTGAGATGCCTGAGCGGGCTGCCATTTATCAAAAAATTTATCCATTGCATATGTTGGTCCGATAGGGATGTGTCCGTAGATAATAGAAAGTTCATCATCCGCTTCTGATTTTGGTTCTTTGTCTACGATTACCTTCCATATTGCTGCTGCAAGTCCTGATCTGTCCGCCCCTGCTTTACAATGCATCAATACAGGGCGCTGTGCTATTCTGAAAATATGGATCAGTTGATTTATCTCTTGTACATCTGGTTCATGCTCTGCCGACAATGGTATATCATAGTGAGTTACATTGTATGTTTTACTTGCCTCTATCTCTGTTTTATACCAATGCTCATTTACACGTTTAGCCCTTAAATTTATTATACTTTTGATGTTATACCGTCTTATATAATGCTTAAGTTCATTCTTATCAAGCTGTGCTGATCTGTAAGCCTCGTTTCTTGTGATTGCATGAAAATTCCCTTGCCAGGTTTCATACCATGCATAGCCTGCCAATGACACAAGAAATATTGATGCTGCAATAAGTAATTTCTTTTTAATATTTTTAAACATGACCTTTTTTTGTAAAGAGATAATACACCACCGGCAGTACTATAATAAGCAGGAACACCGACAAAGAGAACCCCCCGATGATAGCTATTGCGAGTGGCTTGTGCATCTGTGCCCCGGTTCCAAGCCCGAGCGCAAGAGGCATTAAAGCAAGTATTGCTGCAAGAGCTGTCATCAAAATGGGTCTTATACGCAGACTCCCAGCCTTTATAACAGCCTCTTTTAAAGGGTATCCGCTCTTCAAGGCGTCCTGAATATAATGCACAACAAATATACCGTTTTCAGCCACAATACCCACAATCATGATCGTCCCCATTAAAGATGAAATGTTAAGAGGGGTATTAGTCAGATATAAAAGTCCGAGCACACCGAAGAACGATGGAAATATAATGCTGTAAATGATGAGAGGAACCGCAAGTGATTCAAATTCGAGGATCATAACGGTAAATACCAGAGCGACTGCCATAAGCAGAACCATAAGAAGGCCTTTGAATGACTCCTGCTGATTCTTATAAACGCCTCCATAGTTTATTGTGGTACCTGGCGGCAGCGTAAGCTTCTTTGCCAGTTCTGATTTAACGTCCCTCATAACGCTACCAAGGTCCCTTCCGCTTATCCTGCCTGTAACCGCAAGCATCTGGCGCAGGTTTTCCCTGTCAATCTCTGCCTGGCCTCCCATAACCTCAAGATTGGCAATGGATTTAAGCGGTACTACAAGCCCATTGGGCGTCACAACCTGCATTGATTCAAGTTTTTTTATTGTATCTGTCTCTGATGCAGGCATGAGAACTCTTATATTAATGACCTTTTCTCCCTCTCGTACATTTGTTGCTACCGTGCCCCACAGCGCAGTGGTAACATAATCAGACACATACTGCGGTGTAACGCCTACAAGTCCAGCCTTCAGAGGATCAACGTGTATATCTATTGCAGGGCCGCTGATCGTAATACCGTTGAATACATCAACAACCCCTTTTATTTTAGTGATAATATTCGCTATTTTGTTTGCTATAGTATCAAGCACGCCCGTATTGTCGGAGAATATCTTTATATCAATGGGCATTGGAGAGCCTGTCATATCGCCGATAAGATCCTGCATGATCTGTCCGAAATCAACATATATCTTACCGGGTTCTGCCTGGTAGACCTTCTGCCTGAGTTCATTAATCACCTGTTCGATGGATTTATTCCTGTGATTTTTAAGCCGTATCAGGAAGTCGCCTGTATTCGGCTCCGTTATAAAAAACCCGAGTTGTGTACCTGTTCTTCTTGAAAACGATTTGACCTCCTTGATACGAAGAATGATTTTCTCTATCTTTTTAAGAATGCGGTTCGTTTCCTCAAGCGTTGTTCCGGGCGGAGTAAAATAATCCATGACAAATGCGCCTTCATCCATTGCCGGCATAAACCCTGTTCCTACATGCCGCTCCAGTATCCACGATCCTGCAACCAGTACAACAATGGCCAGCACAACGTACAAAGGCTTCCGTATAATTTTATGCATGGCAGTCTCATAACTGTCGGTCAATGCCTTCATGACCTTACCTTCTTTTGCCTCTTTTTCCGTATCCTTGAGAAAGATCATGGCAAGTACGGGAGTCAGGGTAATCGAGATAATCATGGATACGGTCAGCGCAGATGCCATGGTCAGGGCGAGTGCCTTAAAGAATGCGCCCGTTACACCACCGAGAAACGCAAGCGGAAAGAAAACTACGATTGTACTCAGGCTTGAGCCAACTATAGCGGGCAGCATCTCTTTAACGCCTGTTTCAACTGCCTTCTTCTTTGACCCGTGTGCATGGAAATGCCTGATGATATTCTCGAGTACGACAATAGAATCGTCTATGATAAGCCCAATGGATGCAGCCATGCCTCCCAGGGTCATAAGGTTCAATGTCTGGCCGAAGAGTTTCATCAGAACGACCGTTATAATAAGCGTGATAGGCAGGGTGATGGCGGTAATAAACATGATACGTACGTTTCGTAAGAACAAAAACATGATGACAATGGCAATGAACACGCCAAAGAGAATTGCATCCCGCACACTCCCGTAGGATTCTTCGATCAGGCTGGACTGATTGTACCACGTTGATATATGCAGGGATGGAGGCAATTGAGGCTTCAGCTCTGCAAGTTTGTTTTTGAGCTCTTTTGCTATTGCTATGGTGTTCGCACCTGGCTGACGCAGTATGTTCATCAAAACGGCATTATGACCATTGCTGGTTATGCGAATGTATTGCTTTTTCACCGATGTTTCTACCTTTGCAACATCCCGAACATAGACAGGTACACCCTTTTTATTCGCTATCAATGTATCTTTCATTGCCGTCGTCGATGTAAAAAGCCCTGTCGGCTGGACCATGTAGAGCTCATAATTCTTGCCGATGTAACCCGCGGATGAAATGATGTTCGTTTCCTTTAAGCCGTTGATCACATCATTGAGTGTGAGGTGGTATGCAACAAGCCTCTGCGGATTTACAACAACATGATATTCTTTGATCTTTCCGCCCTGTACCACAACCTGGGACACGCCTTTTAGCCTGCCAAGAATGGGTCTGAGTGTGTAATATCCTACATCTCTCAACTGCACCATGTTGAGTGTTTCCGAGGTCAGGCTCAGTCCTATAATGGGGAACTGGCTTGGTCTCATCCAGTTGACTGTAACAGATGCAGTTTGCGGTAATTTTGATCTAATCTGATTTATTGCATTCTGTGTTAACTGAAGTGCCTTGAACATGTCCGTACCCCAGACAAAGTTTACAAAGATCTGCATGGAGCCGCGGCTTGTTGCCGACCTTACATCCGTTACACCTGGGACAGAGTATATCGATTCTTCAATGGGCTTTGTTACCTCTATCATCATCTTCTCAATGGGCATGTCTCCATTGTCTGCAAGGATTACAAGCCTTGGGAAAGTTATCTCCGGAAATATGGCCACGGGCATTGTGTTGAGCAGGATAATACCTACCGCCGCCAATACAACGGAGAGGAATATGATGCCTTTTTTGTGTGTCTCAAAAAATTTGGAGATATCCATATTATTATAATATTATTTATATATTTTAGATTGTCATTCCTGCAAAAAAAGGAATTCAGTTTTCCTGTTTTTGGATTCCCGTTTACACGGTAATGACGAGGCAGCACATATGCGTACGCTCATTTTACCAACTATCCTTATTCTAATCATTGCCTTTCTGCGGGCTTTTTGTCTGTATAGGTTTATTAACAGGTGAATTCGTTTCCACCTTTATGCTCGTACCGTCTGCAAGTGCATAATTGCCCTGCGTTATAACGAGTTGTCCCTGGCTCAGACCCTTAAGGATTTCCACCCTGTCATCCTCTTCGTAACCTGTCTTAACTGTAACGGATCTGGCAATAGAATCCTGTCTCACAACCATGACATACTCCCTGCCAGTATCCGGATCAAAGAGTATTGCATCCTTTGGTACGATGAGCGTATTTTTGTGTGTGCTGCTTATTATATCAACAACTGCGAACATCCCGTCTTTTATGTCCTGATCCCTGTTGGGAAAGCTCACATTGAGTTTGACGGTCTGTGTTTCCTGAGATACCGTCGGGTTGATTGTAACAATTCTGCCTTTGAACACATCACCGGGTAAAGACAGGAAATGTATAAGTACAGCATCGCCGATCCCAACCTGTTCAAGATATATGGAAGGAAGATCTACATGAAGATATGTGCTTGAGAGATCCTCTACTGTAACGATAGGTGCGTTTGCCTGAACAAGAGCGTTACTGCTTACATATCTCTTGCTGACATATCCGTTGAAGGGAGATGATAAAGATATAATGCCGAGTCTCAGAAAGTATCTCTTCATTGTTGCAGGTAAAGATACACTGCCCCTGATAGCTGCTTCTGCCTCGATAGGTCTTATGCGGGCAACAGTACTGCCTTTTTTAAGGAAGTCTCCTTCCCGTACAAGAAGTTCGGTAACTACTCCTTGCACCGGTGAATTAATATCGACCTTTTTTAGTACATCTACCTTTCCGGTTGCCTGTATCATATGGTTAACGTTACCTCTTATAACAGCCGTAGCTTTTACTTTTACCCTGATAGATGACTGTTCTGCCTGCTTTTTGCCGGCACAGGAACTCATAAATATCATACTCCATATCGTGTACATAAAGAACAGTGAGAAAAGGATTTTCCTTATCCTGTAATTCCTTTGTTTATCATTCATATATTTTGCCTCTTAATAATTGTATTTTAAATAATGCAAGGTAAAAATCTTTTTGTGCAATTGCCAGTGCAAGCTGGGCATTTTTCAACAACTGTTGATCAAGAAGCACCTCGTAACTGCCGATCCTTCCGCCTCCGCTGTAGCGGGCTTCCGAATAATCAAAATTTTGTTTTGCTATACTTATGTCTCTCTTATATAGAGTGATTCGCTCGATAGCATTTTGTAATGCTCCAATAGTGTTATGATAAGAAAGCGTAAGTTCGTTGAGGAACAGGGCTTTTTTGTAATGGATCGTATTTTTTAACAAGCTTGCTTTTTCAACATTATAACCGATCTCACCCCATCTAAACAGAGGGAAATTCATCGTTGCAAAGTACGAATATCCACGGTACTGATCCACGGCTGCAGGAAACGATTCTCCAAGCCATCCTACGTCCGCTTCAAGACTTAAAATAGGCAGGTATTGCGACTTTGCCGATTGTACGCGGTATTTCTCGGCTCTCTCCTCATAATCAATTGCCTGTAATGTAGGATTGCTTGAAAAGGTATCCGTATTTATACGTTCAACATTCGCCGGAGCAGTAAACGTGGCAGACCGTTTTTTAAGGTTAACTCCGTCTGTCATCGGTATGCCTGTAAGCGATGTGAGTATATTCAACTGTGCGTGTTTATTTAATATTGAATTTTGCAGGTTTGCCTGTGCAGCGTCAAGCTCTATCTGTGTTCTTAGCACATCATTCTCTGTAACAAGTCCTGAAGATAATAAACGTTTTGCGAGTGAGAGATAGACTCCAAGGTTATGTATGTTCTCCTGTAAAATCATGATCTCCTGATTATAAAAAAGCGCCTCTGTATATGCACTTTTTACAGCGTAGGCAATCTCATTTTCTGTCGCATGCTGATAATATTTCTGTGCTTCATAAGACATCTTTCTCCGTGAGCTTTCGAACCACCGTGTTGGATTGAACAGGTCAACCTGCGCAATAGCCTGTAAAGAGGCAATCCCGCCATTTGTGACAGCAACATCATAACCGTAAGCCTTTCCATAAGCTGCTGAAAGATTGAAAGAGGGGAGTAAGCCTGCGAACTTACTTTTATACGCCATTTGATAAGCCCGTGCATTTGTTGTAGACTCGAGAGAGAGAGGATACTTGGAAACCGCATGTTCAATGCATTGTTTCATTGTTATTGTCTGATCCGCAAAAGCAGTTGTTGTAATATCAAATGCGATAAACAGCAACAGCCATATTTTTTTTATATGTATACCTTTTTTTTTCATTATTATTCCTAATTTTAATAAATTAATGTTATTTATAATTATAAACAAACTGAGCCGGTCTTGTCAAAATAGAGTATAATGTCTAAACACTAACAATATGATGACAGTATCATTACAATTTTGTAATCCAAATTTGCATGTTTACCATGGTAATCTGTACCGGAACCATTTATACTGGAAACATCATAAATAAACAACTTGATTTTAAAAATAAAATATGTTTTATTTAATGATTATTACAAAAGGGAGAGGTAACATGTATAAAAGATTTTTAGTCTATATCGGTGTTGGATTGGTGTATATGGCTATGGTGATATCAGGCTGCAGCAGCGGTAGCAGCAGTTCTACCAATCCCGGTTATGCAAATATATGTAATAGCTTTGCAGGCGGCACAAGACTTTTAAGCATATCGCCAACTACAGGTAGCCAGTTTGGCGATCAAAAGGTTACGGCAGTTATAAACAATTTTAATGCGGGCATTACAACAACAGCTTATC
Organism: Deltaproteobacteria bacterium; assembly: GCA_023382265.1. Classification (NCBI taxonomy): domain Bacteria; kingdom Pseudomonadati; phylum Myxococcota; class Myxococcia; species Deltaproteobacteria bacterium. The sequence goes on from JAMCPX010000030.1 coordinate 34,925, forward strand.
TGGGTAACATGGTAAGGGATTTTACGGTTACATCCCAATCAGGCAATGATGTTACCATAAGTTTTACAACAGCAGGTACACCGACCGCAGGAACGTATCCCCTTGTTATTTCCAACGGTAACGGTGTTTGTGAATATTATGAAAATGTGTACACCTATACCCCGCCTTTAAATAAGGTATTTAATACGTTTGTGGCAATAGGAGCAAGCTACACAGCAGGCTTTCAATCGGACAGCTATAATGGTGTTGCACAACTTAATGGACCTGCTACGTGGGTTGCAAGAATGGCGGGTGCATATTTTCCGCTACCATTATTCAAAATGCCGGGCATTCCACCCGCACCTGGATTTGATATACTTGATACAACCGGAAATATTTCATTAAACAGTAGCGATCTTGTTTCTATCATAGAAAATGCCCTTATAAACCCGAAAACACAACAGTTTAATATCCCAGGCGTATTTGTAAATCCTTATGTCCCGACGTATAACATAGCAATACCGGGTGCTGTTATTCAAGATGTAGTACTCGGACCAAATTCCCAATCTGGCAGGGTATTGGGTGTAATAGTACTTTCTAATATACTTTTTGAGCCGTTAGTTAATAATTTATTTGAAACGGTGGATATTCAGCCTGAGACTGTTATGGCTCAGGAATTGCATCCTACAATCATAATGAGTACCGACCTGTACGGCAATGACATTATTGATGATAATACCACCCTTACGCAATTTACGCAGTTCATCACCCAGGCTGTGCAGGCATTTGCATCGACCGGTGCACAGGTATTTCTTGGAAACGTCCCACACATAAGTATATTTCCATCGAAACAACAGGGTGTGATCAATCAACTTGCCCAATGCCAATTAACCTTAAGTGATGTGCCTCTTCAGCAGCTTGATAATGCATCATGCTACGGCAGCAATTGTACCGATAACTGTTCAACGTTTAGCTCTAATTTTACATCTAATACAAAAGATGCAGGTTGTATTAAGGCTGCATGCGAGTCTATGGCGGGGACTAATAACAGGCTTGAGTCATTCAATAGTGAGTTTGCACAGGTTGTATCCCAATACCCAAACGTACACATTGTACCGTTTGATGCACTTATGCGGGGTGATATTTCGTTAGCAGGACAGAGAATTAGTTTTGATACCTATGGTTTTCCTATTTACAAGATCAACGGGCAGACAATAACACTTAACCACCTTGGCGGGTTTTTCAGTCTTGACGGCCTGCATCCTACAAATACGGGTTATGCAATAATCGCATCCATATTTGTGCAGACAATAAATAATATACTCGGTACAAATGTCCCTTTGCCGCCGCTTGATAGTATTCTTGCCTCTGATCCATTATCACCAACAGCATTATCCGGTTATTGTTCACAGACTTCCAATAAAGAAAAGTTATATTGTCAATGTGTAAATGGATCCGGAGATCCCATGAGCGTAACGACATTCACATGCGAGACGCAATATAACATATACAAATAACCTTTACCGGACATTATATGTATACGGTTGTCAGGTACTATGTAAAGGCTGCCATTGTATTCCTGTTTCTCGGCATACTGCTCGGCGCCTACATGAGCTATGAGATCAATATTAGGGAAGTAGACATACCACATTCTATCGTAACGGCGCATACGCATCTCATACTCGTAGGTTTTGTTATGATGCTTATCATGGGCGTTGCTCTGTGGCTTTTCCCAAGGCCGAGGGAAAGGGTTTTCTATAGCCCATACCTTTCTGAGGTTACATTTTATGTAATGTTTTTTTCAATCTTATTCAGGGCAATCGGAGAGACATTGGATGGGTTCATAACAATACCACTGATAGGATGGGATGTTTTAATTGCTTCATGGATTGAGGTTATAGGCATAATACTGTTTTTCATAAATATATGGCAGAGGATAAAGCCTATTGGCAGTCATTTCAGGGAAGAAAAGGGTGAGAAGTTTTAACCCATAAAATCAATAAGGAAATTTATTCATTCGCCCGAGGTATCCATGCAAATGATGGGCCGTGTGATCCCCAGCTATCAGAATTGTTGACTTTTGTTCAAAAGAGAGTCAATAATTTATCCATACAAGGAGGTGTGCTGAAAATTGCTCCAATTTGTATACAAAAATATCTTTATTTTAGCCTTACTCCCTGTTGCTTTTCTCATAGATGTAATGTTTTTACAGTATCAAGCTCCATGTATGTTTAAAACAGGGGATGTAAAATTCACCGCAGGCGCGGACACGACTACAGGTGTGGATTATTTATCACATTTTACAGCATTACATATCATCGACAAACATGGAGAAAGTGTCCATGCTACAGGCAAGTCAGCGTCTTTAGAAACATCGGGTATTATAATATTATCGCTAATCCTGATATTTGTCATTTATTCTTTGGTTGTTCTGTTATATTTACCCATGAAAAGGCTCATGCCGCTTATAGAAGATATTGATAAAGAAGGCTTTGTAATAGATAACAGAGTAAAAACAGGCATATTCAGTTTTAACATACTATACAGGATTAAAGGCATAATTGAACATTTAAAACATAAGACAAAACATCTTGAATCAATTGTTGAAGAAAAGAATAAAGAGCTCCAGAGGAAAGAATTTTATATAAATCACATGCACAACGCTGTGTGGGCGCTTGATGAAAATAATAACACGATTGATGTAAATCCCGCTTTTACAGAATTGTTCGGTTACGCAAAAGAAGAAATGCTTGGTAAAAATGTCTTTGAATTCTTTGATGAAAAAAATAAAGATATAATGAGGGCTGAATTTAGTAAACGAATAATGAGGACAATAACAACTTACGAGATCAATATTATTACTAAAACCGGTAAAGAACTGCCTATTCTTATAACAGGTGTTCCTGTTATAGAGAATGATAAGCTTGTGGGCAAACTCGGTGTTATTACTGATATCAGCTCCATACGCTTAACGCAGGCAGAGATAAGGCAAAAAAACGTTGAACTCGAGAAGGCTAATAAGGCTAAGTCAGAATTTCTTGCAAATATGTCGCATGAATTAAGAACGCCATTGAATGCTGTTATCGGGTTTTCCGAGATATTGCTTATGGAAAGTATGGGAGAATTGAATGAAAAACAAAGGGATTATATAAAGTCTATTCTCGAATCAGGCGAATACCTGCTTAATCTGATAAATGATATACTCGACCTTTCCAGAGTTGAATCGGGACAGATGATATTTGAACCGTCCGAATTTTATATAAAAGATGTAGTTGAACAGAGTATAGCAATAATAAAGGAACGCGCACTAAAGAAGCGTATAAATATCCATGTAGAATATGATGAGACAGTAACAACTATATATGCAGATGAGAGGAAAATAAAGCAGGTATTATATAATTTGCTCAGCAATGCTATAAAATTTACACCATCCGGCGGCAATGTAACTGTTGGAATAAATATGGATGGTAGAAATGTTTTATTCACTGTAGGAGATACCGGTATAGGGATACCGAAAGAACTCATACCAAGACTTTTTCAGCCGTTCTCCCAGTTGCACCCTGAACATGAATCAATACATGAAGGTACAGGACTTGGGCTTACAATAGTAAAGTCTTTTATAGAGCTTCACGGCGGAGATGTATGGGTTGAAAGCATCCCAGCAAAAGGCAGCCAATTCTACTTTACAATCCCTGCAGATATAAAACATGGATATGTAAAGGTACAATCACAAAAACTACAAAAAACAGGTAAATGTAATACCGCATTTGTAATAGAATGGGATCAAGCATTATCAAAGCTTATAAGAAGTTATCTTGAGGATGCAGGATTAAGGGTAGAGTCTGCTTATGATGGTGACGAGGCTTTAACAAGACTTAAAAGATTTTCGCCTGATATCATAATTCTTAACCCTTCTATTCCGAATAGTAAGGGATGGCATATAATAAAGAGCCTTCGGGAAAATCCAGCTGCAAATAATATACCAATCGTTATTATTTCATCTATGGAGGAGAGTAAGGATGCACTTAAATTTGGTGCATATGCATTTATACTGATACCTTTTGATAAAAAGGTATTTATAGAAGAAATTAATAAGATTTGTGGGAGGGTATAATAAAGATACTTGTTGTAGAGGATGAACCTAAAAGTGTAAAACTTATGAGGGATATCATTAAGATGAGGGCTCACACTATAATGGAGGCAAACAACGGTGTGTTGGCACTAAGGCTTATAAATGAGCATATCCCTGATCTTATATTTGTGGATATAAACCTGCCTGGTATGGATGGACTTACACTGACAAAGCTCATAAAGATAAATCCAAGGATAAATAATATACCTGTTGTTGCAGTTACGGCATCCGCAATGAAAGGTGATAAGCAGAGGTTTTTGCAGGCAGGGTATGATGAATACATAAGTAAGCCGTTTCACGTAAATGAAATTATTGATATTTTGAATAAGTATGATGTTGATGCTAAGAAGGCACAAAGGCATAATTGAATTAACGTACTTGTCGCGGATGACAGGATAGAAAACCTTAAATTAATCGAGGCAATACTTTTACCTCTTGGGTATAACATAATAGCGGTAAATAACGGCAAACAGGCGATTGATAAGATTAAAACAATTGAACCTGATATAGCACTTATAAATGTGCTTATGCCTGAAGTAGATGGTATAGAGGTATGCAGGCTAATTAAAGCAGATAAACAAACGTCTTCAGTTCCTGTAATCATAATTACCGCACTCGACGACACAGAATCAAAGATAAGTGCACTTTCTGCAGGTGCAGATGAATTTCTTACAAAACCGATCGATCGTTCCGAGCTGATATTAAGGGTAAAGAATCTTCTGAAAGTAAAACAGCACGTTGACAGCTTAAATAAAATAATAAGCGAGAAAACACGCTCTCTTCAAAGCACAATAGAAACGTTGAAGCAAGGTCAGATAAAAACAATTTATAAGCTGTCGAAGGTAGTTGAATATATGGATCAAAATATAGGCAATCATAATGAAAGGGTTAGCAGATATGTGATGATAATAACCAACGCACTTGGAATATCAAGGGATGAAGCGGAAACCATATCTGTTGCAAGTTGTATGCATGATATTGGTAAAATTGGTGTGCCGCAGTCAATACTTTTAAAGCCTGATAGTCTTACGACAAACGAGTTTAAACAAGTTAAAGAGCATACTACAATAGGTGCTAATATATTAAGCAGTGCAGGCTCAAAGATACTTGATCTTGCTGCTGAGATTGCATTGACACATCATGAGAGATGGGAGGGCAATGGCTATCCCATGGGTTTAGCAGGGAATTTAATACCGATAACAGGGAGGATCACTGCCATTGCAGATGTATTTGATGCTTTAACTATGAAGAAAACATATAGACCCGCATTCTCAGTAGAGAATGCTATTGAGGCTATAAATGCAGAATCAGGTAAACATTTCGATCCGGAGCTTGTTGATGTGTTCTTAAAACGGATCAAAGACATAATTGAAGTAACGTACCTTTTAAAGGACTGAATCATTTTAGATACCTATATCAAAACACGAGTTGTAAACATATTTTCAATGGGTGACCATGTTTTTCTCCAACAATCTTTAAACCATGACCTAAATATAGAGGTTTTTACAGTATATGATGTTGATGTTAAGGTCTAAATCGTATAGCCTGGTGATATTTCTTGTGTTACTCTGGCTTGTTTCTTGTCAATCGAGCCATTCGGATTTTCTTACATTCAAAGAGCAGGGGTATAACTTAGCTATTAATCCTGACCACTTTTCTTATCATATATTCTTAAATAACGGCAATGTTATTAATGGGGTTAATTTTACATTTACAAGCTTTGATGGCTCTGTTAGTAACATAAGCACCAATTACTCTACCACTGCTAATAGTAATACTATACAAATGGTTGTGGGTGACAGTATTGGTAATAAGTTTGCTATAGATTTTACCTTAAGTGCGTATCAATTTACAGTAAGTATTTTTGCGATTGATCCTCAAAATATAAGGTGGGGTGGCGGGTGTTATGGAATAAGCCAGGGAGAACACATACTTGGTCTTGGGGAAAACTTTGATAGCATAGACAACTATGGTAAAGTAAGAAGAATGTATCTTGAAATTCTACCATCCAGTGAAACCGATACAAATGAGGTACATGTTCCGATACCGTTTCTTATATCGACAAAAGGCTATGCTTTGTTTGTTAACAACAAGGATCAGGGAATTTTTGATGTCGGTGCTGCAAGCTCTGATCTGCTGTGTTTCAATTTTATTACATCGTCACTCGAGCTTCATTACTTTTTCAAGGCTAAGAGTGATCTGCCAGTAAAGTTTGTTGAGGATTATGCTGCAACAGCAGGTTATCCACCTTTACCTCCTGCATGGGCATTTGCGAGCATGTTTTGGAGAGATGAATATCCGTTGTCTACAGGTGATCAGGATATACTTGATGACGCCTATCAATTAAGGACAAGGCACATACCTGTTTCTGTATTATGGATAGATGCACCATGGGAAACCGGAGAAAATACATTTGATTATGATCTAACAAGGTTTAGTCAACCTACCCAAACAATATCCCAGCTTCAGAGTGAAGGTTTTTATGTTATAAACTGGGCAACAGAGCATATAAATGATCCTGTTCAGTCAAATGAACCTGCAACAGCACCATACTTTGATCAATGTGAGACAAATGGATATTTTGTTACAGGTTCAACAAGTTCTACGCTTCTGTTGCCATGGGGTAGGGGGGTTGCAGGAATCATTGATTTTACAAACCCTAATGCCAATGCATGGTATAAGATACTTATTAAAAAGCCTTTAGAAATGGGTAGCAGAGGATTCAAATTGGATTATGGAGAGGACGTTGTTCCCTCATTGGCTGGCACGCCAATTGATATATACAGGTTTTACAATAATGGCAGGGCTTACAATATGCATGCTGAATATAAGCTCTTATATCACAAAGATTTCTATGAGACTGCAACTGCATTCTATCCAAAAGCTACAAATGGAGCTGATAATTTCTTTATAATTGCACGAACAGGTACTATAGGCTCACAATCCTATGTTGATGCTATCTGGCCCGGAGACCTCGATAACAACTTTTCTCCAAATACCATGTACTTTACCCAACCAGCAGCAAATGGTACATTACCCGGCTATGTGGGCGGATTGAAGTCATCAATACTTGGAGGCATAAATCTTGGTATTGTAGGCTTTCCTTTTTACGGCTCTGATATTGGCGGATATCGGGGTGGAACACCTACAGAAGAAGTAATGGCAAGATGGATAGAGTTCGGAGCATTCTCACCTATTATGCAGTATGGAGGTGCTGGTGACAGAAGACCATGGGTTGTATACGATCAACAGTTGTTGTCCATTTATGAAACATACACAACATTGCATGCATTGTTATTCCCATATATATATTCAAACGCATACCAGGCTCATATTAAAGGTGTGCCTATAATGATGCCCTTATACCTTCAATTTCCAAATGACCCGGAGATATTTAACAATCCATTTGAATACATGTTTGGTGATGCGATACTCGTCACACCTGTTGTATCGCAAAATATAAGCGAAGCTTCGGTGTATCTACCTGCTGGTAATTGGTATCCATTCAATGGCAGTATCGCAGTTGCAGGTGGTATAAGTGTGACTGTAAATACACCTCTTAATACTATTCCAATTTTTGTTAGAACTGGTTCAATAATCCCTATGCTCACATATACCCCTGATACATTTATAACAGGAACAACGGTTACTGTTACAACACTCGCAAATGTCATAACAGCACAAACATTGCGTGTATATCCTGGTGCAAATGGGAATTTTACAATGTATGATGGTTCATCATTTACCCTGGTATCATCAAGTACAGGGTTAAATCCACAACATGGTATGAACCTTATAAACCAGTATGGTCAATCACTCCAGCCCTGCAATGTAATTGATAGCGGTGCGATTGCGTGCGGTATAATCACAGGGGCTGATTTTACTGTGAATGGCAATATAAATGGAATCAATCTTTTTACCCTGTATGCAAAGCCATCTAATCCAGGTACAGTCTATAGGATAGAAGTATTTTAACTTTAGTTCTTTCCCGTAGCTTATAAAATAAGGTTTTTTGTTTAACCTTTACCTGCTGGATCCAAAAGTGATTTTCACCAGATCCCCGGCAATAAACGGTAACGCACTTTTTGAGCGTATTCCTCGTATCCTTCAAGCACTTGTTGGAGCGTGAGGTCTTCTAACCGGGTTCGTACGACAAAGAGCGATGCAGACAGGAGCACCAGCGATATTATATATTGACGCAGATTTTTCGTCTCTGCCCGCTCACCTTCTCGCAGGCGCGAACAAACTTGAGGCTCTTTATTCATCGCCACGTTCACTACAAAAACTTTCCTATTTTTAAATGCATTTTTTGGGTTAATTATCTGCAATGATAGAACCGCGGGTGGGTAAGATTTGCAGGGGTTCTTGACAAGAAGCATAATTTTATTAGAGTAAAATCATTATATGGATGTATCAAGCTCATTTATATTAAGACTATTGTTAATCGGGTTTTTTATCTTGTTAAATGCCTTATTTGCAGCCTCAGAAATAGCGATAATAATTGTTAAGGCAAAGGGTATTAAAAAGGAAAAAAACAAAGGTAAAATCCAGGATAGTTTACAATTTCTTGTAAATGATACGAAGAGATTATTTTCCACTATTCAGATAATGGTAACAATAGTCGGCTTTCTATCTTCAGCGGTTGCATCAGAATGGTACGCCTCACCGTTAGCTGATTACTTTTTTTTACATATAGGATTCTTGAACATAACTCAATGGCATATCGTTACGATTATTTTCGTTACCATCATTATCTCATACTTATTCCTTGTACTTGGTGAACTTTTCCCTAAAGCTATTGCTGTGGAATATGCCGATAAAATAGCACTTATTATGGCACCAGTTATAAACATGACTTCTAAGCTTCTTTCCCCATTTGTAGAATTTCTGACATTGTCAGTTAATATGATCGGCAGGATATTTGGTTTAAAACTGAAAGGTAAGTCATCAATCATTACACAGGATGAGATACGGGCTATTATAGATACGGGTGCAAAAGAAGGTGTTGTAGAGCCTGACGCAAAACAGATGCTTTATTCTATTTTAGAATTTAGTGATACGATGGTCAAGGAGATCATGATACCGAGAGTTGATGTCACGGCAATAGAAAAGGATACCCCGTTAGATGATTCGTTGAACAGGATGATAGAATCAGGATATTCACGCATGCCCATCTATGAAAAGGACATGGACCATGTTCTTGGTATTGTCCATATAAAAGACCTGCTTGATGCAAAGAATAAAGGAAAAACATTATTGCAGATACTCAGAATTGCTTCTTTTATACCCGATACAATGAGGCTGGACGATGCTATAAAGGAGTTCAGAAAAAGGGACATTCAGATGGCTGTCGTAACGGATGAATACGGAGGTATCTCAGGTATAGTAACCATGGAAGATATACTTGAAGAATTGGTAGGGGAGATAAGGGATGAATACGACCTAATGGAGGAGGAACCCATACAGCATATTCTGGATGGAATAATATCTCTCGGTAATGTGAAGATCGCCGATATCAATGAAGCTATAGGGGTTGGCATAGATGATACAAAGATAAGTACTATCGGAGGGTTTGTAACAAGCATGCTCGGGCATTATCCCTCAGTAGGTGAGGTATACGAGGACGAACAATTGAGAATAACGGTTATAAAAGTTAAAGGCAGGATTCCGGAAAAATTAAAGGTTACAAAAAAACTTGTTGAGGAATCAAATATGGATGCATTTTAAAAGTTAGCGGAGCGTTGTATGTATGATTTTATAATAGTTGGTGCAGGGATAGCAGGGCTTGAACTTGGGGCTATGCTTGGTCAGGATGGATATAGAGTGCTTGTGCTTGAGCAGGCACAGCATGTTGGCGGCAGAGCATTTATACATGAGAAGGACGGGTTTATCCTTGATAATGGAATACACCTTGTACGGTTTGGTAAAAAAAGTGCAATCGCAAAGGTAATAAACCGCATCGGCGGTAATATTGAATTTAAACAACTCGGTAAATCATATTTTGTTGATCAGAACAATAACTTTGTTTTATTCCCCACGAGTCCGTCAGGTTTCTTTAAAAGTGAGATGTTTACAATCGCAGAACGGCTTAAGGCTTTGTTCGTCATGCTGCAGATAAAAATGAACAAATATAAGGATACGGAAAATCTTACCGTATCGGATTGGATGGTTAATGAACATATACAAAAAGGATTGAAAAGATATTTTTCACTTGTTTCAGGCTCGATGCTTGTGTGCCCCGATATTGCCGTTGCATCGCTCAGTGCATTAACAGAGAATATAAGTAAGGTTTTAAAAACAGGCATATCTGTAGAATATCCATTACATGGCTGGGCAAAAGATATAATAGAGCCTATTACAAACAAGATAAAACAGAGTGGAGAGATCAGAGTAAACAGCAAGGTTAGATCTGTAATCATTGAGAATGGCAGGGCAACGGGTGTCAGGCTTAGCAATGATAATATAAAGGCAAATAATATTATTATTGATGTCCCATCACAGTATATCGACGAGATACTTGATACAGGTTTAATTCATGATAACAGCTTAAAAAATGCGTCAAACCTTGTTCCTACTGCAGGGATATCAATAGATTATGCGTTAGACGGTATTATAAGTGATATTGATGGATTGATTTATTTTGAAGATCCTTTAAGTTTTGGCTGTTTTGTATCCAGCCTTTCATCAAATGTTGCACCTAAAGATAAATCTTTGTTAACATGGTTTTGCCCAATTGTGCATGAGAAAATAAAGAATGATGCCGTTGTAAAAGGATATCAGGACAGGCTTGAAAAAAAGATAGAGTCCGTATTCCCTGAAATAAAGAGAAGGGCTATATTTAAACGCGTTTTACATTTTGATATGGTTGATGGCGTAGAATTAAATATAAATCAACTGAGACAAAAAAGGATCAATTTTGCATTAAATGGAGTAGAGAATCTTTATTTTGTTGGGGATACTACGTCTGCCCGTGGAGCAGGCGGAGATGTTGCACATGAGTCAAGCATTGAATGCTATGAAGAGATAACCGGTAAAACAGTCAAATGAAGAAAGCCATAAAACTTGTTGTGAGTGATTTACATCTCGGGAGGGGACCCACGTTTGATGACGGTATAAAAAATCCGTATGAGGATTTCTGGTTTGATGGAAGCTTCGCAGAATTCGTAGAATATTACACCGCAGGGCAGTACAGGGATTTTAATGTTGAACTTATAATCAACGGCGATTTTGTTAATCTTCTTCAGCCTGATATACTTATTGACGGTGTTACAATCACGGAACCCGACAGCATGCTTATGCTGCAGAGGGTCCTCAATGGCCACGCCGTATTTTTTGAAACGCTTAAACAATTCATGAACCAGCCGGAACATCAGCTCAGCTTTATAATAGGAAATCATGATCAGGGATTTTTGTGGTATAGGATAGAAGCATTATTAAAAAATGAGATTTCAGAGAGGATTATGTTTTATCCGCGTTCCAGAAGCTTCGATGGTATATACATAGAACATGGGAATCATTACGATATGCTGAATGGCTTTGATGTTAAGGAATATTCAGAAAAGGACTTTGAAGGCAGACGCGTTCTTAATATACCATGGGGCAGCTATTTTGTCATGACCTTTATTTATCCGAGGAAGAAAAAAATACCATATCTTGATAAGATTAAACCATTAAGAAAATATATAAGATGGGGGCTTTTATTCGATACGGTGAATACACTCAAGATCGTATCTCGGATGGTACTCTTCTATTTTAGAAACAGGTTTCACAGGGATCCGCAGAGAAGAAAAAAATTTAGTATCAACATTGAACACATAATGGAATCTCTAAGATTAAATTCGTTGACAGAAGTTGCGATATCCATTCTCAGGCACACAAACTACAGGGTTGTTATATTTGGACACAGCCATAAAGCAATGCACATAGAATTAGAAGGCAAAGAATATATCAACACGGGCACATGGACAGAAATGATAAATATGAATATTGAAAACCTCGGCAGGCATACAAGACTTAATTATGCGTTGATTGATTATAGAGTGAATCCTGTCGGCGTAACTTTACGGGAATGGCATGGTAAACATAAAATAGAAGAGGTTTCATCATTTTAAATGATAAGTATATTTGATATCAAATGGCTGTTTCTTTTTTTTGTTGGTGCAATATATCTATCTATTTCTCTGTATGAAGCGGTGCTCGTATTAATCATTCTTATCTTTTTACTGCGATTCAGCACCATTCCAAAACATCGATTTGCAGGCTCATTAACCATTCCCGTTTTCTTGTTTTTTATTGGCATGATCCTGCCTACAATGTTGTTTGAAACTCATTCGAAATATGCGATGCAGGCCGTAATAAGGGCTGTTTTTGCGTTGATCTACTTTCCGGCACTTCTTCTTGATACCGCGGATGAAAAACTGCTGAAAAAGTATGCTTTCATTATCCTGACAGGCGGGATGCTGTTTTCCGCAGCTGCATATATAAAATTCTTTCTATTAATGCCACAACATGCCAGCGGGTTATGGGGCAGCGGTTTTGAGCTGGGCAATCTGGTATCACTGTCAATGTGTATATCTCTTGCTTTTTTGTTTTCGATAAAAAAAAGCACAAATAAAATACTCATGTTCACTGCCTTTGCTTTTATGTTTGGAGCTATTGTACTGACTTTTGAACGAACAGCATGGTTAGACGTTTTCTGGGGTATTGCGTTTTTCTTTTTTGCCGTGCAGCATAAAATAAAAGTAAAACCCGCTGTCCTCATAACCGGTATATTAAGTATACTCCTATTATTTTCCATACTACTGTCTGTGTTTGCAAAGCATGATCCAAGATTCGTGATTTTAAAGAAAATAATAATAAATCATAATATCAGTTTACATGAAATAAACATACTGAGTTCCGACCGCCTCTATAAATTAAAGGCATCCATAGCTATCATAAAACACGATATTGATATGAAGCATTATGCACCCCTCATTCTTGGACACGGGTTCAGGGCAGGGTCAACTCTGTCGCAATACTATGGTTCACAACCGGTTAAAACATCTTTCGAATCCATCTCTTTTTTAGGTGAATACATAGATACGGGCATTATAGGTATTCTTTATATGTTGTTTATCTATGGTGCATTTATTAAACTCATTTTCAGGGTGAGAAACCTCCATCCGAAGTCGCAGGAATCCGGGTTTTTGCTTACCGGGCTTACGGCAGGGGTAGGTGCTTACTTTTTCGGCTCTCTGTTTAATATGTTTGCGACCTCTCCATTTTTTTATTACCTGTTCTTGTTCGGCGTTATTGAACGTTCAGTAAGGTACTTTACTCCCATAACTAACGGAAATCCCCGTTTGGATGGAAAGCCTCTATGAAAGTTACATTTATATTGCCCGGGTTTCCACGGAAACCCGTCGGAGGTTTCAGGGTTGTTTATGAGTATGCTAATCATCTGGCAGCACGGGGGCATGATGTCTATATTGTGCACCATTGGGCTCATTCAAAACCAGCCACCGTATTTCATTCACTCGGCAGCTTTACCACGTACGTTAAAGATGTACTTAGAATCCGTCATGCGATCAAGAAATGGCAGCCGCTCAGCAGACAGGTTAAGGTACTATGCGTCCACGATATCACGACGAGTTCTATTCCTGACGGCGACGCTGTTTTTGCTACGGCATGGCAAACCGCTGAATCTGTGATGCAGTTACCGGGCAGAAAGGGGAAAAAATTTTACATGGTAATGGATTTTGGCGATTATTTTGGGCCACAAGAGGAATTGAAAAAAACGTGGAAGTTTCCTTTAAAGAAGATAGCAATCTCCCGATGGATTTTTAATAATGTTGCTGTGATTGCGGGTACGGAAAATCTAACCTACATACCTCTTGGTATTAACCATAAAATATTTCATATAAAAAATAACACTGATAACAGACCTTACCACTTAGCGATGATGTATGCGCCGGGTTATTACAAAGCTGCGGAAGACGGTATAGCGGCAATGGAGATCTGCAAAATACGGTATCCTGATTTAAAGGCTGTCGTATTCGGGAATACGGGCTCTTCATCGAGGAACTCACAATGGATAAATTATGAATATAGGGTTAGTAATCGTGAACTTGTACAAATATACAATAGTTCACGGATCTTTATAAGCAGTAGTATAGGCGAGGGGTTTGCATTTCCTTCTGCTGAGGCAATGGCATGCGGGTGTGCGGTAGCATCAACCGATTGCGGCGGCAATAGAGACTATGCGGAGGATGGGGTGACTGCTTTATTATCGCCGCCTAATAACCCTAAAGCTCTGGCAGATAATGTACTGAAGCTCTTAAATAATGAGGGCGTAAGAAAAAGGATTTCTATAGCAGGCTTTGAACGTATACAGGAATTCAAATGGTACAGGAGTGCAGAGTTGTTGGAAAATGTTTTGCTGGAACGCACAAGAGCATAAAGATTGTTATGAAAGAGATCACTTATGGATAAAATGCCCTGTGTCGGGATTTTGAGGGAGAAAAATATCAATCCATGGGAAATTCAGAATTACATTCCCTTAAGGGATAAGATGGATATTGTATTGTTTATGCCCAATGATAATGGTTTTGATATTACGGGTATTGATCTACCGGTATATAACCTTAATAAACTTTCAGAGACCACGTACAATGTTTTTCATCCGGTTAAGTATATTAAACGGGCTTTCAGCTCACACTTCGAAAAGGTTTTTTATTATCCAAACGAGATAGAGAAGAAGGCCAATACTCTTAACATACTTCATACCGTTGATTTAAAAGCAAGGATGACCTACACAGGCGCATATCTAAAGGGGAAACACGGGTTCAAGTTGATCGTCACGGTATGGGAAAATATTCCATTCCTGTATAAAAATAAGCCCCGCTGGCAGAAAATGAGATCATTTATACTTCAACACGCCGATGGTATTATTGCTGTAACGCAGGGTGCCAAAGAGGCACTTCTGATTGAGGGGGTACCGGAGCATAAAATTACTCTGATACACTATGGAATAGATGTGAATGCATTTAAGCCTTTGGAAAGAGAAGCGATATATTCCGATCGATTCCGCATAAAAGATAAAGAAAGGATCATACTTTTTATTGGAAGACTTGTTCCCGAAAAGGGTATTTATCAATTACTCTTTGCAGCAAGATACCTTTTATCAGGAGATATGGGTTTTCCAGTCAAATTGTTTATAGTGGGAACAGGCAGAGAACGGGATCTCATAACACAACTTATCAGGGAATGGGGGCTGGAAGAAAAGATCGTTCTTATTCCATACATACCTTATCACGAACTTCCACACCTCTATAATCTTGCCGATATATTTGTGCTTCCAAGCTTTCCCACAAGTGAATGGCAAGAGCAATTCGGTATGGTTTTGCTTGAGGCAATGGCAAGCGGGAAGGCAATTGTCGGTTCAACTTCGGGTGCAATTCCGGAGGTGTTGGGTGATGCCGGTTTACTCGTTCCTTCCGGTGATTGGATAGCCCTTGCCAATGTATTAAAAAGACTTTTAGAGGACGAAACGCTGCGGAATAAATTAGGTGCTAAGGCAGCAGATCTTGCAAAAGAAAAATACGATTCTCGGAAAATCGCACAACAAATCTATCTCTTTTATAAAAAGTTCATCTAACGGAGAATATGCAATGGGGACAAGCATCGTAATAACGAGCTGGAACGGGAAGGAAAGACTGAAAATATCACTTCCTTCCATAATGCACGCATGGGAAAGCCACCCGGAAGTTATTCGTGAAATAATAGTTGTTGATGATGCTTCCAGTGATGATACGGAAGAGTTTCTGCGATTGCAATTCCCACAGATTAGAATGATTAAAAATAAACAAAACCGTGGTTTTATTTACTCAAGTAACAAAGGCGTTCATGAGGCTCGGGAAGATATTGCAGTTCTACTCAACAATGATGTGACAGTGAGTAATAATTTTTTAGATGCTGTTATCCCTAATTTTGATGATTCATCCGTATTTGCCGTCACTTTTAGATCTCTGGGAGACGATGAGAAAACCTTCCGGGAAGGTGGAAAGAGCATGGTGTTTTCTTTAGGCTTCCCGCATATTAGACATGCTTTAAGGCATCAAGCGGAGAACAACAAATATTCTTTGTATGCTGTAGGTGGGCACTGCGCAGTAAGAAAACAGATGTTTCTTGCTCTTGGTGGATTTGATGAACTTTTCCATCCAGGCTACTGGGAAGATGTGGACATATCATGGAGGGCATGGAAAAACGGATGGAAGGTGCTTTACGAACCGGAAAGTGTAGTTTATCATAAAGAGATCAGTACAATGAAAACCTCCTTCAAGCGTTTTACACTCAAAACCATTAAAGCGAGGAATCGTTTGCTTTTTATCTGGAAGAATATCAGTTCACCATTTCTTATGTCAGAACATATCTTTTTTCTTGTTATTAGAACCGTTACATCTATAATTACATTGGATATTTATTTTTATCCTGCCTTATTTTCTGCCCTCAGGTTACTGCCCCTTGTTTTTAAAAGGCGAAAAACAGAAGAGTTTAATGGGAATATGTCTGATAGGACTACTATAAGGATTGGAAGGGATTGAATCAAACCAGGATTCTTTATAAACTGCCGGTGAAGAACTGGTATTATTTGACATAAAGTTATTAATTCATTATTTTACAAATATATCTCAATATTGAGGAAGGATGATGATGGCTATAAGCAAAGAGCTTCTTGATATACTTGCATGTCCACAGTGCAAGGGTGATCTTGAACTTGAAAAAGATGAAAAGGGCCTTATCTGCCGCAGGTGTAATCTCAAATACACTATTGCGGATGACATACCCGTGATGCTGGTTGATGAGGCAATAAAGCTAAATGAACAAAAATGATGAACCGCATCTCATACTTATTATCCAGACAGCCTTTCTTGGTGATATAGTCTTAACAATTCCATTTTTAAGGGTTTTAAGATCACACTTTAAAAACGCTGAAATTCTTTTGCTCACAACGCCTGTGGGTGAGGAGCTTTTAAATGATCAGGATGTCGCGGATAGAATTATTATCTATGATAAAAATGGAAGAGAGCGCGGTTTAAAATCGTATGCAGCTAAAATAAAAGAAATAAAAGCTTATAACTTTGATACGGTCATATCCCCGCACCGTTCCATGAGATCGGGGACAATCGCATTGTTTTCGGGCGCAAAAAATAGAGTGGGTTATTCTATACCGTCCTTGATACCATTTTATAATGTTAGAGTTAAGAGAGATAAACTTCAGCACGAGGTAGATAGGATATTTGCATTGCTTGAGCCTTTTCACATAAAACCATCATCCGGTGAGAGATACCCTTTAATCAATGTTACAGGCATACAAAGGTCTTCTAATACAATAGGTATTGCACCAGGCTCTGTATGGCATACAAAAAGATGGCTGGGAAAGGGTTACGCAGATGTGATAAAGCAGCTTCATAAAAATGATTTTAACATCGTGTTGATTGGCAGTAAAGAAGATAAACCGGTATCTGACAGAATAAGATCACTTGTAGACGCAGAGATCACAGATTTAACAGGTAAAACCGATATTCATGATCTTATTAAAACCATCGCAGGATTAACATTACTTATAACAAATGACAATGGTGCAATGCAGGTTGCACAAGCCGTTAATACCCCCATTATTGCTATATTCGGGCCGACCATACCTGAACAGGGTTTTGCGCCTATGAGGCCTAATACGGTTATTGTTCAGGCGGGCAAACTTTACTGCAGGCCGTGCTCTCCTCATGGACCAAATGAATGTCCTGAAGGACATTTTCTCTGTATGAACTCTATAAAACCGGAGCATGTAATGAATGCCGTGCATGCACTTCTTGTTTAATCCGAAGAGTAGAGAAAAAGATCAACTAATATTTCTAATGCAGCAGCTCTATTACAAGCCTGTCAAGTATTAGATTATTGCTTATTTTCCCTTCCCTGAGTGCAAGACTATATTTGTAGATTAGATTAAGACCTTTTACAAACCTCTCTTCATAAGAGTTCTGGAGTAGCTGTCTGAATTTCCATGCGATTGCACCTATTACCATGATAGGCTCACTGCCCGTATCTTTTATTTTTTTTAAATCCCTTAATGCCGATTTCTCATCCATCTTTATTATATCATCAACAAACTTGAACGTGTCAGCCTTATCGATATTGAAAGTCAACTCACTTACGGTATTTTCATCTATGAATCCGTCTTTCCCTGCATACGTAGCAAGTTTTGTTAATTCATTCTCCACTATCCCCCATGTAGATATTTCAAGAATGCTAACAAGCATGTCTATTGCCTCTTTTGTTATCTTTATCTGATGTTGTTTTATATGATTTTGTATTAAACCGTATGTTGTTAGATTGATCTGTACATGCCTTTTAATATGTTTTGAAGATAGTAATTCCTGAAATTGCTTTTCTTTTAACACATCGGACTCTTCAGAACTCATGATAAGGCACAAGTTGGTAATATTAGAGTTTGAAAACCTGTTCAGTACATCTACCGTATTAGACCGGAGTGATTCAAAATCGTTTATGATAACCACTTTTTTTTGTGAAAAGAGTGACGATGTGAACAATGCATTATCTATCTGTCCCGTATTCGCTTCATTACCGTCGAAAACTTCTACAGAATCATTATCTTTTGTATACTCTTTTTTTAACTTCCTGATAAGGTCTGTATTGTAAGAGCTATCTTTACTTATTATGATATGTATATCCGGCATATTTTTAAAAATTACTATGCATGGCATCAAATGCCCTATGCGTCATTGAGACTGCGAGAGATTGCACGGCATTATGTTCAAGCTCTTTTGTTATCAGCGGATCATTTACAGGATTAAAATCAATACTCTCTGTAAAACCGTTCATCTCCCATAGCGTTTTATCGGTCATTTTTTGAACGAGTTTTATGTTAACTACAACCGTCAGCTGATAAACACTTGCGGTGCCTGTACTTGAGAAAAAAATAGGGACAGAGTTGTAAGATGTTATAGTACCTTCTACAATGGCTTCTGCATTCTGTTTTGAAACAAGTTCTGAGTCTGATGAATCTGCTATGGTTTTTCTCATGGCTTCAGTAAAATAGTCCTCTATCTCAACCTCGTTGGTAATATTTGTAAATATGGGCACGTACAGCTTTGAAACCACTTTTGGGATAACTCCAACGCCTCTTCCGAAATGGTATCCGCACTCTGCTATGTGCGGTATTATCATTAGTATCAATATATATTTTAAATACTTCATATAAGTATAATTAACATTAATATATATTTTCTCAAGATGTTTTAACAATGATCGGGAATAGAAGTCTTAATCTGTGATTGACATCTATTGGTGATAGTTTTATCGTTAGAAATGCACATACGGATAAAATAGTCATGTTCATAAAATCAAGAATACTGTTAAATGACAAGGAATACAACCTCTGCACAAATAATCCATGCAGTCTTCTTGAGGTAATAGAGCAGTCAGGGACCATAACCGATGCACCCTGTGCAGGCATGGGAAAATGCGGTAAATGCAAGGTTATGGTCTATGGAAATCTTCAACCCGATGATCTCGAAACGGAGCTTCTTACAGAGAGTGAGATAAAATCCGGCATCAGGCTTGCATGCAGGAAAAGGATTATCCCTGACGGGATTACTATAAAAATAAAGACCGGAGAAAAACCGTCTTTAAGAACGATCTATAGCATTACGCCGTCCGATATTGCCGTTGCAATTGATCTTGGCACAACAACAATACTCATTAGTCTCGTAAACCTTTTGGACAATAACCTAATTGCCGTACATAGTGTGCCGAACCCTCAGAGAATTTATGGGGCTGATGTTATATCAAGAATAAAGTCGGGACTTGACGGATCTACTCTTTTAAAAATGAAGTATGTAACGGTAAACACGATTGCAAATGGGATTGAAAAGCTTATAAAAGATATCGGTATAGACAGGGACAGAATAAGATCAATTTATATAGCGGGTAATACAACAATGGAACATATCATCGCTGGAATGGATCTATCAGGGCTTGCAAAGGCACCTTATAAACCTGCATTTATAAATATGCTTGTGTTGACCGAACTAAAGACGAAGCTGGATATCAAAATCGACGATATATACCTTTTCCCTCTTATTGCCGGTTTTGTCGGGGGTGATACAATAGCTTCCATACTTGCAACGGACATGGACATTTCAGAAGAACCTGTTGCCCTGATTGATATCGGCACAAATGCAGAGATAGTTGTTGGTAACAGGGATAATATATATGTCAGTTCTTCGCCTGCGGGTCCTGCATTTGAAGGCGGCCAGATAAAGCATGGAATGAGGGCGCAGGATGGAGCAATACAGAATATAGTTATAAATGATGACTCAATCAGCCTCGATGTAAAAGGTAATACCGAGCCGGAAGGTATATCCGGATCAGGCCTTATTAGAATCATATCCGAACTTACAAAGTCTAAAATCATAACGGAGTCCGGTGAGCTTCTCGACCCAGGGCATATTGCAAACAACCTTGCTATCAGATCAGTTCACAAAAATGGAGAGCAGGCTTTTATGCTTTATAGATCGCTCAATAATGAGGTTTATCTTTATCAATCGGATATACGGGCATTGCAGCTTGCAAAATCAGGGATAGCTGCTGGTTTAAAAACGCTTATAACCAGATCCGGCATAAAACCGTCAAAACTCTTTCTTGCAGGTGCATTCGGTAATTACCTAAACCCCGAGGATCTGGTTCTTATAGGTATGCTACCGTTATCCCTCGCATCGAAAACATACTTTATAGGTGATAGCGTAATTTCAGGACTCAAGAGGTTCATTTTAAACGAGCCCGAGGTTGATATTGAAAAACTTTTATCAAAAATAAAGCATATCGAACTTGCACAGGAGCCTTCATTTAACAAAGAATTTATATCAATGCTTGAATTGAAACCGACAAATTATATTTAACCGTATAAAATAATTCCTTGAATTTTTAAAAGTAATATTTTAGCCTTAAAAAGTGGAGGATTTATGGAATTGAGATGCTGTATTTTTAACAATATGAATTCGGGTAAAAACAGAAAATATAGATACAATAAAGATAAGTTTCTGCAGTTTGTTCCAGATGATTTCAGGATTATTGATGCGTATTCACTTAATGAGCTTAACGAGGCAGTGCATGTAATAAAAGATGAGGGGATAAACATGCTTATGGTGAATGGTGGTGACGGGACATTGCAACAGCTTTTAACTGCACTTATTAATGCGATGCCGGCTGATTCATTGCCGATCATACTGCCGTTAAGAGGCGGGACATCGAATACGGTCCAGGGTGCTATCGGGGTAAGGAAGAATCCGATTGATACCGTGAAGATTCTATTAAAACATCTTGAACTCTATGATAAAGGTGAAGAAAGTATATCATCACTTTCTGTAAAACCGTTAAAACTAACGGATTCTAAATACGGAATAAAGTATGGATTTACTTTTACTAATGGACTTGTTTACAGGGTGCAGAAATTATACACAGAGCAGGAAAATCCTACATTCACCACTGTTATCAATCTTATAACAAGTACAATAGGCGGTTATGCAATAGGGCACACCGGAACGAAAAAATATTATAGCAAGATCAATGCAGAACTTTATATCGACGGTAATAGATACCCGGAGCAAAGGTATCTTCTCATGTTTGCCGCCGTATTCCAGAGGCTTTTATTATGGTTTAAGCCTTTTTACCAGCCCGAAAAAAAGGGCATTAATAATTTTTACTTTATTGCAAGCGCTGTTGACCCGTGGATTGCTATAAAAAATCTTCGTGCGTTTACAACAGGGAAAGAGATACCCCCTCATACATTCAATGGAGTACCGTCTAATGTAAGAATAAATGCAGAATGCGGATATGCACTAGATGGAGAGCTTGTAAATGACGAATATACAGATATTATATTGGAGGAAGGTCCGTTGCTCAAGTTTTTTGTTGTTCCTGAAACAATAAGAACATCTTATGGCATAACATATAAGGCATACATAAATCCCGAGCATGTAAATAAATACGATAAAGATAATCAGATTACGTTCTCATTGTTTTAACCTGGAAAAGCGGTTGATCCTGACGATGCATTTAAAAATAATGAGGTTTATGCGGTGAGCAGTATTGAGCAAATATGTATGGTAAGGCTGTATAAAACTACCTCTTATTTTATAGACAAAATAACTGAATGAGCATAAGATAATTATATGTCCAAGTATCAGCCCACTCAGTGGTTTGAAACGCATACATTCCATAGTCAGGATTTTTCCAATCTTCAATCCCTTTTGCTATTAAAACAGAAAAGGGGGCTCAAGATCAGCCTTTGTTTACCCGCGCTTAATGAAGAAGCAACCATAGGTAATGTTATTTCTGTATTAAAGAGTGCACTTTACGATGATATCAGATTGATAGATGAAATTGTTGTAATTGACAGCTCGTCAAGTGACGGGACAAGGGATATTGCAAAAGGACTCGGTGCAAAGGTTTATATGCATAGGGACATTATGCCGTTACTCGGTACGTACAGCGGGAAGGGTGAGGCACTATTCAAAAGCTTATACGTACTCGAAGGTGACATTGTTGTCTGGATAGATGCGGATATCAAAAACATGGATCCAAGGTTTGTTTATGGTTTGATAGGTCCGATACTGAGGAATAAGCATATCCTGTTCACGAAGGGTTTTTATATAAGGCCAATACAATCAGGGATTGAGCTTAAATCTGTAGGAGGTGGAAGGGTTACTGAGTTACTCGCCAGGCCGTTACTGAATGCCTTCTATCCGGAGCTTGCCGGCTTTATACAGCCGCTTGCAGGTGAGTATGCCGGGTTTAAACACGTATTTGAACAGATCCCTTTCCCAACAGGATACGGGGTTGAAATAGGCATGCTTATATCGTTGTTGAATCTTGTTGGTATGGATGCAATGGCTCAGGTTGATCTTGAGATGCGTATACACAGAAATCAGAGATTGACAGACCTAAGCAAGATGTCTTTTGGTATATTGCAAACATTTATGAGAAGACTTCAGGAAGATAAAAAGGTGGAATTTTATGAGAAGTTTAATACAGAATACTTTCAATCTCTGTTATCATCCGGTGTAAGCAAAATCAATAAAATAGTACTTGAGGAACATGAACGTGCATCTATTGCATCATTAAAAACGGGTGCCGTTGAAAAGATATCAAACCAGCAAATGGTTTCTGTAGATAAAGGAGATTTTGATATTGTTATAGGAATACCAAGCTTTAACAATGTAGATACCATTCCACACGTGCTTGAGGCTGTTACAGTCGGAGTTGGGAAGTATTTCCCTGCAAACCGCTGTATTATAGTAAATTCTGACGGCGGCTCCACGGATGGAACCCCAGATTTGGTAAAAACATTTAAAGATAGGAATCCGAACGTTGTCTACACTACGCACCCATTATTCCCGGTCCACAAACTATCCATCCCATACACGGGTATTCCAGGTAAAGGCAGTGCCGTAAAACTTATTCTTGAAAAAGCCCATGAATACAGGGCAAAGGCATGTATGCTTGTAGATGCCGACCTCCGCAGCATATCCCCGGAATGGGTAGAAAACCTGCTTGGTCCTGTTATATATAATCAATACGACTTTGTAGCACCATACTATTCAAGATACAAATACGACGGGACTATAACAAACATGATTGTTTATCCTCTTACAACTGCACTGTACGGTACATCACTCCGTCAACCTATAGGCGGAGATTTCTGTATATCTCAAAACCTTTATAAAGTGTATCTGGATCAACCGGTCTGGAACACAGACATTGCAAGGTTTGGTATAGACATATGGTTATCCACGCTTGCCATTGCAGGTGGATACAGGGTATGCCAGTCTTATCTTGGAACCAAGATACACAAAGCTAAAGACCCGGCACTGGATCTCGTAAATATGTTTATACAGGTAATAGGTACGGCGTTTGCACTTATGGAAACATATAATAACGTGTGGTCGGCGGCAAAAGATGTCAGTACTATACCATTGTACGGTTTTGTATACGAAACGGTTCCGGAACCTATAAATGTGGATGTTGAAAGAATGCAGAGGCAGTTTGACGGAGAACTTCCTGAAATCGATAATATACTCGGCTTGATATTATCAAAAACTCTGTACAAAGAGGTCATGTCATTGATACATAAAAAAGAGTTTCCTGATGACCTGTGGGTAGAAGTCGTATACGAATTTGCCTATGCTTTTCATGTAAAAAGGATGGACAGAGCATCTATCCTTAAGGCAATGGTTCCTCTTTATCTCGGGAAGGTTGCATCTTTTGTATACAAAACCCTCTATTCGTCTACAAAACAGGCTGAAGATTCTGTAGAAGAAATCGTGAAAAGCTTTATAAAACATAAAGCATATTTAAAAGAATTGTGGAAATAATTTTCACGCAGCATTCTTTTTTCACAAGTATATTTCCGGGTTAGCCAAAAAACATAATATGTTATTTGTGCAGCCATCTATAATGTTTGTGGGTTATAAGAGGCAAAGATGCTTGTTCATTTGAGGTGTATGAAGTATAGAATTAATTAATGCAAACATAACCCTGAGCCGCCGCATTCATCCAAATTGGACAGACGGGATTTCAATCTTTTGCTGAAATGTTTTGTGTTTTAATATAAGAGTTAATCAGAAGAGGATAAGATGTTTGGTGAATTTCTTGTAAAGCAAAAGGTTATTACGGTAGAGCAGCTAACAGAAGCGTTAAATTATCAGGTGATATATGGAGGCAGGCTTGGTACAAATCTTGTAGAATCAGGGTTTATGAAAGAAGAAGAACTCGTCAGGGAGCTTGCCAAATATCACCATGTCAGTGCTGTGTCATTTGATTCACTCCTGAATATTGCATCGAGTGTTATAAAGCTAATCCCGAAAAATGTTGCTAAAAAAATCAAAGTGATCCCATTCAATGTCAGATACAAGGAAAAGATATTGGATGTTATTACCATGGACCCAGCCAGACTTGATATCTTTGACGAGCTTTCCTTCAATATAGGATTGAATGTAAATCCGTACATAATAAATGAGGTTAAGTTTCTCTATCTCCTTGAAAAATACTATGGGGTAAAAAGAGATATAAGATACATCACACTTTCAAGGACGGATAGAGAAGAGCTGAACTCAAATAGGTTGCAGCAACAAACTCAAGAAGAGATCTCAGGGACAAAGAAAAAAGAAACGGATACCGGTAAAACAATAATTGAACAGACCGAAGAGCATGTCGAAGACAATGCCTATAGAGAGTTAAGACCATTATCAGGGAAAGAAGAGTTTACAACGGAGGCAGATTTCGAGAAAATGTTTAAAATGGAAACATCGCGGTTCGAGCAGCCCTTGATAGAGCTTTCTCATGAAATGGAGTTAGAAATAATGGAAATCAGAAAACCGCAGAATCTTACTGAAGCCTTGGATATGCTGTCAAAAGCGGATTCAAGGAATGATATCGCTGGTGTTGTCCTTGGTTATGCACTTACTATCTTCAAAAGGATTGCCCTGTTTATAATATATAAGGGCACGGCGATTGGATGGGAAGGGGCCGGTGAGGGAGTTGAACGATTTAATATAAAACAGCTTGTGATACCGCTTGAACAACCTTCTGCTTTTAAATTTGTAAACGATACAGGTTCATACTTTCTCGGTCCTGTTCAGAATACAGAATTAAACAATGACTTCTTTTTATTGCTTGGAGATAAACCCCCAAAAACTGTTGTGATCATGCCTGTTCATTTTAAAGGCAGGTTGGTACAGATGATTTACGGAGACAATGGTAGCAATCAATACGCTTCTCCTGACATAGGTGAACTATTAATTGTATTGCAAAAGGTTCCGAAGACGATAGAAAACATGGTATTGAGAAAAAGGAGGATATAGAATGATACTGCTTCATATCTTAGTATGGCTTTTTGTATTTTTGTTTTTTTTCGTAGGCATACAGTTCATAATAGCGGTTTATGATAATCTTAACTTTCAAGATCACCATGTCGATAGAGGTATCGATATTCTGACTGAATTTATCAAAGAGGTGTTTATAACATGGTTTGTATTTGTCGCTTACGTCATAGGCTTTTTTAATTATGATTCCCTTTTGTTGCGAAGAACGTCAAAGCATAAAACCCCTATTATCCTTGTACACGGTTATACAATGAACAGGGCTTGTTTTTTATTGATTCATATCAGACTTTTTATGGACGGGTTCAGGGTTTTTACTGTAAACCTTTATCCGCCTTTTAAACGGATAGAATCCCTATCAGAGCTGTTAGCGGACAAAGTAGATGAAATAGCAGAAAAAACGGGTGAAAGGGAGGTTTATATAATAGGGCATAGTATGGGTGGATTAGTAGCAAGGTATTACAGCTCATCTCCCCGCGGCATGAGCAGGGTTAAGAAAATTATAACCATTGCTACACCACATAATGGAACAAGGACAGCTGCGCTTGGTATAGGCATGAATGCTAACGAGATGAAACCTGGCGCTGCATTTTTGGAGACATTACAAACCAGACATCATGCTCCGCTATATGCGATATGGTCTATATTCGATAATATGGTTGTCCCGCCGCAGACCGGATATTTAAAAGATTATCCGAACTCTTCAGTACAGTTTAAAGGGCATATCACGATGCTTTATTCTTCTGCTGTTTACAAACTGATATTTAATGAGATCAAGGAGCTTTAAGATATGATATCCGATCTGCAGCACAAAAGGATTATTTTTGTTACCGGTAAGGGCGGGGTTGGTAAAAGCACTATTGTATCTTCTATGGGTATTATGTTTAACCGGATGGCTCGTAAGCCGCTTATTGTTGAGTTTTCTCCTGACAAAAGTATTGAACATATCTTTAACATAAAGGCGGACACATACAGAGAGGTAGAGATAGAAAAAAATCTTTTATATTTCCGCATATCATCTGCAGAAGCCTTACGGGAGTACATGAAGAGGCAACTGATCATAGATGCATTATCAAGGTTTGTTATGAACACAAAGTTTTACAGATATTTTTCTGATACGGCCCCTGGTCTTAAAGAGCTTGTTCTTGTTGGCAAGCTTTATGATCTTGAGAGAAAGAGGGATGACAGCGGTGATTACCTGTATGACCCTATTATAGTGGATGCACCCCAGCTTGGTAAGTTTATTCCATTTATAAAAACACCGGATACCGTAATAAGGATGTTCAGAATAGGTCCTGTTAAAAAAGAGGCTGAAAAGGTGAATAGCCTTGTTTCTTCAGACAAGTGTGCTGTCATTATAGTAACAACCCCGGATAAAATGTCTATAAGCGAAGCACTTGAGGCAAAACAAGCTATTAAACAGCTATCGCATACTGAACTAAAAATGGTTATCATAAATCGCACACTCTCATTGATGGTACAAAATATGGATATAAATTATTACAAACAAAGGCTTGATGATATTATAGATAATAAGGCTGACAAAGTCTCTATATCAAACGCACTTGAAAAACTTTTGAAAAGTATAAGCATAGAGTATGCTAATATAAAAGAATTGAAAGAGGATCTGCATGATATAGCTACAGTTAGCCTTCCTTTAACAGATACGGATTCGGGTAAGCTTAAGATTGCAGAATCACTTTTTGATTATCTTAGCATGGATAATGCGTTTGAAAAAAAATAAGAACTACATTGTGAGTAAAAGAGGTGATGATTGAAACAGCAAACGGATGTGATAGTTTGTGTCGGAACAGGCGGAGTTGGTAAAACAACAGTATCATCGGCAGTAGGCGTGCGTGCTGCCATAAAAGGCAAAAGAGCCCTTGTTATGACAATAGATCCGGCAAAAAGGCTTGCACAATCAATGGGTATGAAAGAACTTAAAAACACGCCGACCGATATAACGGATATCATTAGAAGATCGGGTACAGGCAAGATAAGCGGCAGGATCGATGCAATGATGCTTGAGACAAAGGCAACATTCAATAATCTTATAAAGAGATATGCCAGATCTGCGGATAAGGCAAATACGATACTGAATAACCCATATTATCAATATGTTTCAGGTGAGCTTGCCGGTTCTGAGGATTATATGGCTATGGAAAAGCTTTACGAAATAGAAAATGAGTATGACTATGACCTGATAGTGGTTGATACACCTCCAGCACGGCATGCGATAAACTTTCTTACAGCACCAAACAGGCTTATACAGCTAATAAGTTCAGGGGTTTTAAAATGGCTTATAAAGCCGTCTACTCTTTTGAGTTCTTTTGGATTGAATATGCTTAACAAGGCACCTGAAAAAATGATAAAGATATTGAACAACTATGTAGGGCTTGAGATTGTTCAGGAGCTCACGGATTTTTTTACAGAGTTTGAGGATCTTTATGACGGTTTCAAATCCCGTGCAAAGGATGTAAAGACTTTGCTTTCATCCAAAAAAGTGAATTTTTATATGGTTACAATACCAACCCTGGATGCAATTGATGAATCCGTTTATTTTTACAGTATAATGAAAGATTTCGATATAAATTTTCATGGCTTTATAATAAACAAAGTTCATCCCTATTTCTACTATGATGATACTGTGAGGACTAATACAGAACAGCTTAAAAACAAGCTTAACATTGATGATCAGCTAAGGCTCTTACTTGAAGGAACACTTAACATGGAAAAAAGGGCTATGGAGGATGAAAGGCTGATACAATACTTAAAAACAAAGATAAAATCGAGTAAACTTTTATATCTGCCTTTGTATCTGATACTTGATAAAGATTTAACAGATCCGATGATATTAGTGGAATTTTCAAAGGACTTAGACAGGATTGTACAATAACCCAATGAGCAGTAAATCGGACATAGTTAAAGGTGCCGGAGTAGTAGGTATTACAACCCTGATAAGTAGAATACTCGGACTTATAAGGGATATTACATTCGCATATTTTTTTGGTGCTTACACATCCGCGGATGCCTATTTTGTTGCGTTCAGGATACCAAACCTTTTGCGCAGGCTCGTTGCAGAAGGTGCAATGAGCAGCTCATTTATACCTGTATTTACATCGTATCACGCAAGATATGGGGCTCAAGAATCTAAAAAGATCTCAGATATAACATTTACATACCTTCTGATTACGCTTGTTGTCATATCAATGCTCGGCATAGTGTTTTCTAAAGAGCTCA
Organism: Deltaproteobacteria bacterium; assembly: GCA_023382265.1. NCBI lineage: Bacteria > Pseudomonadati > Myxococcota > Myxococcia > Deltaproteobacteria bacterium. Next base: position 64,217 of record JAMCPX010000030.1, read on the forward strand.
TTTATTTGTTTGCTCCGGGTTTTGAGTTAAATCCAGTAAAGTTTAAATTAACTGTGATGTTAAACAGGATCATGTTTCCATTCATACTCTTTATCAGTATAGCTGCCTTGAGCATGGGTATTTTGAACTCGTTAAAACGCTTTTTTATACCGGCATTATCTCCTATAATCCTTAACGTTGTTTTAATAACATTCATTCTCGTTGCAACTCATTGGAAACATCCAATAGAGATTGTAGCTATAGGTGTAGTTGTTGGCGCCATTATCCAACTGATCCCGCAGTTCATCCTCCTTCACAAGAAAGGGTTCCTCTTTTCTTTGAATTTTGATTATACGCATCCTGCTTTAAAGGAGTCTTTGTTCCTTTTTCTTCCGATGGCATTTGGTGCTGCTGTTTATCAGTTGAATGTATTTGTAAGTAATGTGCTTGCCTCGTTTCTCAAAACAGGCAGTATATCCTATCTGTATTATGCATCACGGCTATTCGAATTTCCTCAGGGTATATTTGCCGTTTCTATAGCTATAGCAGTACTTCCTACCATAGCAAGGGATAATGTGACGGAAGGGATAGTAAAGCTAAAGGATTCGTTATCTTTTTCTCTCAGACTTTTATCGTTTATTACGATCCCTGCAACTATAGGGCTGGTTATACTGTCGAAGCCGATAATAATGGTACTTTTCCATAGAGGTTCTTTTACAGTACAGGATACAATGGCAACGGCTTCTGCACTTATGTTTTATGCGTTTGGTTTGTGGTCTGTTGCATTCTCAAGAGTTATAACCCAATCTTTCTATGCCATGAAAGATGCCAAAACCCCTGTTTTGATTGCCCTCTTTACCATGATAATAAATCTGCTTTTGAGCGTATGGCTTATGAATAGCATGGCATACAATGGTCTGGCATTGGCAACTAGCATATCTTCATATTTTAATGTTTTTTATCTTTTTTATGCTTTAAGAAAAAAAATCGGCAGGCTGGGGCTTACAGGGCTGTTATCGACATTCATGAAAAACATATTTGCAGCTTCTTTGATGGCGATTATTTTATTTGCCGGATTTAAAGGAATCATACTTATGCACGTACATTATGGCACTCTAAGATTAGCATTGATGCTGCTGCTTGCTATAACTATAGGAATAGGTATTTATATAATAGTATCATACATGTTAAAGGTGAGAGAACTTAGTGAGGCTGTTAATTTTTTTAAAAAGAGGCTTATTAAAGGCTGATCTGTTTGATCATTACTCTCTCATATTTATCCAGAATCGATTGATTCTCTCAAAATGGCACAAAAGATTTACAAATCTAAAAATACACATATTTACAAATACAGTGCTCCTTCATGTATGTGCAAACTCTAGAAGATATCGGGGCCGGGGCTGCATTCTTGACAATTGTGCAATGTGTATACGCGACCTTATTTTCTTCTCTTGTAATCAATTACTGAAAATGGGAATACTGTGTCGCTAATCAGTTTGTGGTATGAAACATTTTTATTCCATATCGCTGGACAATAAATAAAATATGGTATAATGCTGAAAGATATGGACTATGATATTGTTGTTATTGGTAGCGGTATCTCAGGAGTAATGGCCGGCATTAATGCCGCAAAAACAAAGAAGGTTGCGATTATAAGAAAAGGTTACGGTGCAACAGCCCTTTCTTCAGGCGCATTTGATATCGCAGGTGCGATCAGTAAAAGGGGAAGGCCGTTTAAGAACTCGATGAATCTGCCTTCCGAGATAGAAGGTATTTTAAACAATAAGCCGCACCACCCTTATTCACTCATTGCAAAAGAGTTTCTCCCCGATCCTTTCAATGGCTTTATGACACTCATAAAAAACGTCATAATGGAGTTATGCAGTATGCTGAATGAAAATGGTGTTGAGTACAACGGCTCATGGGACAACAATATGGTTTTGCCTGTGCAGCATGGCACATTCAAGATCACATCATTCAGCCAATCATCAATGTCATCGGGCAATCTTATTAAATTAATGGGCAGGAAAATACTGTTTATCGGTTTTGAATCAACGTCCATACATAGCAAGATAAGGTTTGAGTTTTTAAAGGATACACTTTCAAGGTATGGTCTGTTATCATTTAAAGATATCAATTATATTAATATTGATTTAAAAGCTCTCGGCATAATGTGGGACGGGCATGATTTTATCGCGCTTGCAAGAGAGATGGATAATTTGGATAATGCAAAAAAGGTAATATCGGATATGCGGGGAAAAGTCTCTCCAACAGGATTTGATTATATCTTTGTTCCGCCAATAATGGGTATTGAGAACCATAAACAGATACTAAAGCTGTTTCGTGATGCGTTTGGTGATACGATATCGGAGTTTCTCTCGGTTCTGCCGTCAGCACCAGGACTAAGACTTCAGTATGCGCTTGATAAACTCTTAAAACGATTCGGAATCACTCTTTTAGAGGGTGATGCCTTTTTTAATGGAACAGGTGATACGGTAAAACGGTTAGACTTACTCTTAAAAGATGGAACGAAAACCTCAGTATCGGCAAATAGTTTTGTGCTTTCAACAGGTAAATTTGTAACTCAGGGTATAAAAAAGACTTCCATGTGGGAAGAGAGTATTTTTGGATTGCCTGTTTTTATAGATGCCATGCGTGTAACAGAGCCTTTCCCGTTAAAGTATCTTACCGATGATCCCTACGACGAACAGATACTGTTCTCAATGGGCGTAAAGGTTGATGATGATTTCAGACCTATTGACGAGTATGAAAAGATTATATACAAGAATCTTTTTGCTTCAGGAGCCGTACTATCAGGATATAATTATATATATGATAGAACGGGTATGGGGACCGCTATTATTACCGGGGCAAAAGCAGGCTTATTATCAACAGGTTGAGACATGGGTAAAAAGGATATTTTAGCAAAATTAAACCTCGTGTATAGATTTATAATACACCTAATAAAAAAGCCATTTGTACTAATCTACGGCGCTAAAGGATATGAAAGGTTCACAAAGCAGTACAGCGGGCTTAATCCTGTTAGTAAAGAGCTTAGAGCCCTTTATCCGTCATTACAATGGTGCATAGGCTGCGGTATATGTGTGGGCGAATGCAATGCGGTAAAACATGCGGTGCCCCCTGCATATCTATACACAACATACTCAAGAATGCTTCCGGAGCTCATCTATTCAGCCGCACTTGTTGATTCATGTAAAACATGCGATACGTGTCTTGTTCATTGCCCGACAGGTGTACAGATGAAACAGGTCATCATGTTATACAAGGATATGAATGCATGGATGAACGTATAAAACACGTTTTAAAAGAGATATTTACCGGCAGGGCGTACAGCGAAGATGTTTCTGCGCTCATCACATATTCAAGGGACTTAAACCCTATAGGTACGATATTCACACAGCAAGGGAAGATTCTGCCGAAACCGGATGCAATTGTCTGGCCGGAAACGCTTGAGCAAATTCAGAAGCTTGTTCTTTTTGCAAACGAATACAGAGTGCCTTTGATTCCTTATGGCAGCGGTTCCGGCGTATGCGGCGGAGCAAACCCGGTTGGCGGAGGAATCATTGTAGATATGAAAAAGATGAACAGGATTAGAAGGCTTGATGCGTATTCACTTACGGCGGAGGTTGAGAGCGGCATTATCGGTGAATTGTTTGAAAGGGAGCTTAATGCGAAAGGTTACACACTGGGTCATTTCCCGTCTTCAATATGGTGTTCCACCGTTGGAGGGTGGCTTGCAGCAAGATCAGCGGGCCAGCTCTCATCAAGGTATGGGAAGATGGAAGATATGGTACTCGGGATAGAGGCTGTTATGCCTGACGGCGATGTCCTTAAAACAAAAGTAACGCCGCGTTCCGCAACTGGCCCGGATTTCAAACAGCTGATGGTGGGCTCGGAAGGCACGCTCGGCATCATAACGTCTGCAACACTTAGGATAAACCCGTATCCCGAATCAAGAAGGTTCAACGGCGTAATGTTCCATACTGTAAAGGACGCACTCTCAGCGATCAGGGAGCTCATGCAGACAGGGATAAAGCCAGCTGCCGTAAGACTCTATGATGAGATAGATACATTTATGATAGGCTCGGGAAAGGGCAGCAAAAAACTGCTATCGACAGAGCAGGAAGGCGAGCATACAGAGGATTTCAAAAAGGTCCTCATGAAAAAGGCGGAACGTATGGTGCTTACTATACCATCCGTTGCCAACAGCGTAATAAAGCTGCTCCCTTCAAACAACCTTCTTATACTTACATTTGAAGGTAAGCCTGAGGTAACAGAGGTTGAACAAAGGATAGCGTTTAACATTATGACAGCCCATGGCGGTACGGATATGGGGGAAGAACCCGGCAAATACTGGTGGGAACACAGATATGATGTTTCGTTTAACCTCTCACCGATATACAGTATAAAGGCATTTGCAGATACAATAGAGGTTGCTACAACATGGGACAAGCTGTTGAATCTGTATGATCGTATGAAAGAGGCAATCGGCAGGCACGCACTTGTTATGGCTCATTTCTCACATGTCTATCAGGAAGGCGGTTCTATCTACTTTACCTTCGCAACGTCAACTTATGATGAGGCTAAAAAGGAGCTCATCTACAGGGAAACATGGAAGGATGCGATGGATACTGCCATAGACGTTGGTGCGACAATAAGCCACCACCACGGCATAGGCATGCTAAAGGCACAGTGGATGGACAAGGAACATGGTAAGGCAATGGGAATCTACAGGGTTTTAAAGAAGGTTGTTGATCCAAACAACATCATGAACCCTGGTAAGATGGGATTGTAGTTAAAAAAAAAAGGATTTGCTTTTAATCGAGAAAACCGCTTTCTGGGCAATACATGACTATTCCCACGTTTTAAGGATCTCAAAGGAATTGCTTACAATGGTTACTCTCTTCATGCTTTTGAGTGCTGCTTCATGCATTTCTTTATCGGATGATGAAACACAGTCTTCAACCACGATAGGATAAAAACCCCTGTTCGCGGCATCTCTTGCACTTGAGTCAATCCCAAACTCTGTTGCTATTCCTGTAAACAGTAGTGTTGTTATCCCCTTATTTCTCATCATATGCTCAAAATGCGTGCCTATAAAAATACTCGCTGTATGTTTATTTATAACAATGTCGTTGCTGTCGGGTTTTATACTGTCCAGTATCCCGGCTTCAGGAGAACCAGGCTTCATAAACTGCGGCAGCTTCTCAGGATCATCTATATTATACCTACGCATAGACGTGTATAATCTCCATGACGATTCGTATTCTTTAGGCAGCGGTGTAATCTTTGTATACACAACCGGTATGTTCTTATGCTTTGCCCTGTCTACCAGAATCTTGATTTTCTTTGTAAAATCTTCTTTATTAAAAACAGATCCAACCAATGCGTTTTGAACATCCCATATAACGATTGCAGTATGTTCCGGGTTTACTATCTCTTTCAGATTCTCGTATATAACTATCTTGCCGAAGTTTTTCATAACAGCCTCCTTTTATTTGCGATAAAACACTTCAGTGGCAATATCATTAGTATAATAATGTATCTTTGGTCAAGTTGTGTCATTATTTATGTGTACTATAATAACGCCGTTTGGCGGAATGAAACAATCAGGCTTTGGTAAAGAGGGAGGAAAGGAAGCGATGTATTCTTTTATGAACATAAAAAATGTATATGTTGATTTGAATTAAAGACTTGTGTGGATTTTTGATTATATAATCAAAATACTTGCTTTTCATTTTGATCTTTTGTAATACAAGTTTAATAATGAGAAAGGAGGAGGTATGGCAGGAGAAACAGTAAAGGCGTTGGTGCCGATTACGTTTATTTATAAGAACAGGGTAGGTCAGGCATTGGAAGCATATCTTAACGGTTTAAAAGAGAAAAAGATATTGGGTATTAAATGTCCGGATTGTAAAAAAGTTTATGTGCCGCCGCGTACCGTGTGTGGAATCTGTCATAAGAAGCTTGACCGGTTCGTAGAGATGGAGCAGCAAGGGATACTCGAGAACTTTACCATTGCCTATGTAAATATAGATAATGGGGAGATCAGGGATTCACAGCAGCCTTATATAATAGGTATGATCAGGCTCAATAGCGCAGACAGCCTGCTTTCTGCTGTTGTAAAAGTGACGTTTATTGATAAGCTGATGCCGGGTATAAAGCTAAGGGCTGTATGGAAAGAAACGACTCAGGGGGATTACAATGATCTTGCATATTTTGAACCCGTGTAACAGTGATTTAAAAAAAGGAGGCAAGTATGAGTAAAAGGGTTGCGATAGTCGGTTATAAGCAGACAAAACATACTTTTGATAGTCCTGTTAGCAGAGAAAGGATGGTTTATGAACTCGTAAAATCGCTGTACAGCGATATGGGCATAACAAAGGATGATATGGATACATTCATCATTGCCAGTAATGATTTTACGGACGGCAGAACGATTTCAGAGGTATACATAGTTCCGAGAATAGGGGCGTATATGAAAGACGAGTCAAAGGTCGAATCGGATGGTCTCAATGCCGCATTATACGCTTATATGAGAATACTTTCAGGGCTTTATGATACGGCACTTGTTATAGGATTCAGCATGTCCGGCTCTGAATTCAGAGTACCTTTAATCCACTCTTATGTGATGGACCCTGTCTATGAAAGGCCAAGGGGGCTGATCAATTTTTATTCAATAGCAGCACTTCAGGCTAATGCGTACATGCAAAAATATGGTTTTACAGAAGACAACCTCGCAAAGCTGACAGTCAAGAACCTTAAGAATGCAAACAATAACCCTTATGCTGCAAGAAAAGAGGCAAAGCCAACTATGGAAGGAGTGCTAAATTCTAAACTGCTCTATTCCCCAATAAGGCAGGCACATGTTTCTGCATATGCAGATGGCGCGTGTGCTGTTATCTTAACCTCTGAGAAGTCTGCAAAAAAATTCACCGACAAACCGATATGGATAACGGGTGTAGGATACTACATGGATAACTATTACATTGGTGAAAGGAATCTGATAAAGATGGACAGCCTTAGGGCCGCTGGGCAGAAGGCGTACAAGATGGCAGGCATAAAGAATCCAAAAAAAGAGATCGACCTGGCTGAACTCCACACGAACTTTGCATCGGAAGAGCCTATATTTGCAGAAGCGCTCGGTCTATTTAAAGAAGGCAGCGGTAAGGATGTTGTAAAGAATGGAGAGAGCAAGATTGATGGCGCGCTCCCTGTAAATCCCTCGGGCGGGCCTCTCGGTGCTAATCCAATCAATGCAACAGGACTTATAAGGCTTGCTGATGCATGTGCACAGCTTAATGAAGAGGCTGGAAAGAATCAGGTAAAAGGCGCTAAAACTGCACTGGTTCATGGTCAGGATGGGCCCGGTGCACAACAGAATGCCGTTTTTGTAGTAAGGAGGGAAAAATGAGAAGAAACGTTGCAATTATAAGTATTGGCTACAATGGGAGATTCGTAAGCAAAAGGCCGGATGTAAGTATACCGGAATTAGTAGAGCCGGCGGTTACCAATGCACTGAGTAAGACAAAACTCAAGCCGGATAATATTGGTGCTTATGTTGTCGGCAACATGCATACATTTGAAGGGGTAAACATGCCGCACCTCTGGATGGGCGAGCATTTTGGCGGAACAATGAAGCCTGTTATGAGGATAGCAACAGGCGGAACAACCGGTGCCTCTGTTTTTCAGGCAGCTTATTACCATGTTGCATCCGGTATGTATGACGTTGTTATGGCAATAGGATGGGAAAAACAGGACGAAGGTGATTCTCAGGTAGGACTCATGGGCATAGTCCTGCCAGAGGCGTTCGCGTTGTTTAATTTCGGTCCTGATATGAGCAACGAACGCGGCATGGGCGGCCTTGGCGGCGGAGGCTCTACCGGCGGTGCATCTTATCAGGCCATGTCATACCTTTCAAAATCGCACGGTGGTATAGAGCATATTGACAGGATTGCAGCACTGATGAGATCTAATGCAGCAAAAAATCCTTATGCACATCTGCAGCAGCCAGGATGTACTGAAGCTGATATAGCAAAAACGCCGATCATTACTTATCCATTAAGATTTGGACACACATGCCCAACCTCATGCGGTGCAGTGGCAATGATCCTGGTATCTGAGAGCAAGGCAAAGAAATTTGGATTAACGGACAGGGTAGCATGGGTAAAGGGGCTTGGTTCCGGTACATCTGATGCGACGACAGGCAATTTAGTGGAAGGGCAGATCACCGATCCTGCGGAGCAGGCCATGTGTAAAATAACTGCAAAGAAGGTGTATGATATGGCGGGCATAACCAATCCCAGGAAAGAGATCCAGGTAGCAGAGGTTTATTCCGGCTTTTCACATCAGGACCTTATGTGGCCTGAAAGGCTTGGTATTGTGGATGAGGGCAAATCCCCCGAGATGCTTGATAAAGGCGCATTCACAATAGACGGCGAGATGCCGATTAATCCTTCGGGCGGTGTGACGAGTACAAATGCAATAGGTGCTTCTGCAATGGTAAGGGTTGCCGAGGCAGCCTTACAGGTCATGGGGATTGCCGAAGGCGGGCATCAGGTACCCGGGAAAATTGAGAATGCGGTTGCGCATGGCTGGGGCGGCCTTTTCCAGTTTGTTAATGTAACGGTGGTTGGAAGAACCCCTGTAAAATCATAAGGAGGTATTATGGCGAAAGAAACAAGAACAATAGAATGTCCATGGGACTTAACAACATATAAATGGAAGATTGAGGCTGATGCACTTAATCTTTTTGTAAAGGGATTAAAGGATAGAAAGATACTCGGCAGAAAATGCCATAAGTGCGGTACGGTCTACGTTCCGGGCACATCGTACTGCAGAAAGTGTCTCATAGATATTGATGAGGTTGTTGAAGTGAAGCCGGAGGGTACGCTTGATGCGTTTACCGTTACCATCTCTGATATCCATGGAAACCCTGTTGAAAAGCCCTTTATAACGTGTACCGTAAGGCTTGAAGGCTCGGATTCACTTATTATGGGAACACTTGAAGGCTGGAAAGATTGGCGAGAAGTAAAAGAGGGCATGAAGGTTAAGGCTGTATTGAAAGATGTTACACAGGGTGCGCTCAGCGATTTATCGCATTTTGAGCTAATAAATTAAAACGTATTAAAAACAAAAAGGAGGGGTATATGAGAAAATTATTGTTAGCAACAATTATCAGCATAATTGTTGTATCTCTGAGTTCCAAGATAAGTCGTGCAGATAATTCAAACTCAATCATGGAAAAGCTTGCAATTACTTCACCGGGATTGCTTGAAAGTATTCTTCAAAATGGACAGATGGTTTATATTGATAATGTAAAGTCTGGGGAACCTCAATATGTAACGGGTATAGTATTGTTTAATGCTCCTATAGAAACTGTGTTTAGTACAATCACGAATTACGATCAGTATGCCGATCACATTCCTCAAACTACAGACGTAAAGATTTTACAGAAGAATGGCAATACATGGACTGTAAGTTACAAAATAGAATTTAAGTTTTCCATAATTTCAGAGCGTGCAGACTATACATTAAAACAGGTCCTTAACCCTCCTTTTTGTTTTTAATAC